>CAZYQJ010000779.1:0-2745 GCA_964649925.1 uncultured Litorilinea sp. | reverse complement strand
GGCTCCATGGCAAAATCATACGAGAAGCTGGGCACCATGAGCGTGCAGCCTTCTGCCAAGAAGGCGGCTACCACGGCGGCCGCGCCGCCCGCCACGTGGCCAAACGAACGCAGCGAACTGTGGGCGCACACGGCCTGCCCGGCTAAGCCAAGCCCGCGCAGCGCAGACTGTATGTCAGCTTGGGTGACAGATTGAGACGGTGCGGCCATGCTAGACACCTGTCAGTGAGAGCTGCTCGGCGTAGTGGCAGCTCACGAAGTGGCTCGGCTTCACCTCGCGCAACGGCGGCTCCTCATGCACACAGCGCGCGCCGTCGCTGTAGGCACAGCGTGGGTGGAAATAGCAGCCAGTCGGCGGGTTGGCTGGGTCGGCTACATCACCTTCCAGCAAAATACGCTTGCGCTGTGCACGCGGGTCGGGTTTGGGCACTGCGGATAACAGGGCTTCGGTATAGGGATGCAGCGGCGCAGAGAAGATCTCGTCAGTTTCGGCCATCTCCATCAGCTTGCCCACATACATGACCGCTACACGGTTGCAGACGTGGCGCACGACGCTCAAATCGTGCGCCACAAAGAGGTAAGTCAACTGAAACTCGTTCTGAAGCTGCTTGAGCAAGTTGAGCGTCTGTGCCTGGATCGATACGTCCAGCGCCGACACCGGCTCGTCACAGATCACCAGTTGGGGATTGAGGGCGAGCGCGCGGGCAATGCCAATACGCTGCCGCTGCCCACCGCTAAAAGCATGGGGATAGCGGTTCATATATTCGGGGCGTAGCCCTACCACTTCCAGCAGTTCGGCTACCCGCTCGCGCAGGGACGCACCAGTGGCCACATGGTAGTTCTGCAGCGGCTCGCCCACGATCTGCAGCAGCGTCATGCGCGGGTTGAGCGACGAATAGGGGTCTTGGAAGATCATCTGGATGTTGCGCCACGCACCCTTCATTCCGGTTTTGGAGAGCGTGGCCAGGTCGACGACTCCCTTGTCCTTGTCGCGAAAGAGGATCTGGCCCGCGGTCGGCTCATAGGCGCGCATGATCACCCGGCTGGTGGTCGTCTTGCCGCAGCCGCTCTCGCCTACCAGCCCCATCACCTCGCCCTGGCGAATGGTGAAGCTGACGCCGTCTACGGCCTTGACATGGCCCACAACTTGGCGTAGTAAGCCTTTACGAATGGCAAAATGCTTTTTGAGGCCGGTCACTTGCAGCAAGATATCGTCGCGGCCTGCTGCTGGCGCGGCCACATCCGCGGTCAGAAGTTGGCTCATGCGAACCTCTCTGTGGCAGTGGCGGCCTGTTCGGCCAGCGGCTCATGGGCGCGCGCACAGCGTGCCCAATGGTTCGGCTCGATCTGTACCAACTGGGGCGCATCGCAGGTCGTTGGCAGATAGTGGGGACAGCGGGGGTGGAAGCGGCAACCCTCCGGGATCGAATAGGGATCTGGCACCATGCCATGGATGGTCTGCAGCGACTCGACCCGCTGGTCGATGCGCGGGATCGAGCGCAGGAGGGCATGCGTGTAGGGGTGCTTGGACGCGTAGAAGAGCGTGTCCACATCTGCCGCTTCGACCTCATGGCCCAGGTACATGACAATCACATCGTCCGCCATCTCAGCGATCACCCCCAGGTCGTGGGTGATGAAGAGAATCGCCATACCTAACTCCTGCTGCAAGTCTTTCATCAGCTCGAGGATCTGCGCCTGAGTCGTCACATCGAGCGCAGTCGTCGGCTCGTCGGCGATCAGCAGGCTGGGCCGACAACTCAGCGCCAGCGCGATCATGGCGCGCTGGCGCATGCCACCGCTCAGCTCATGGCGGTAGCGGTCCACCGTACGCGTTGGTTGGGGCATGCCCACGCGCTGCAGCATGTCGATGGCGCGGTCACGCGCCTCGGCAGGGCTGACGCCCTGATGCAAACAGATGGTCTCGATCATCTGTTTGCCGATAGTATGCACCGGGCTGAGCGTAGACATCGGCTCCTGGAAGATCATGGCGATCTCGTTGCCGCGGATGTGGCGGATCTCGGCCCCTTCTGGGTCGAGCGTGGCTAAGTCAACGATCTCGGTCTGGCTGCTGGCTGTGCCGTGGGGTTGGCGGTGGTAGATCATGGAGCCGGAGACGATGCGGCCAGGCGGGCGCACCAGCCGTAGGATCGAGCGGGCGACGACGCTCTTGCCGCAGCCACTCTCACCCACCACGCCGAGCGTCTTGCCGCGCCCAATGGTGAAGCTCACGCCGTCCACGGCGCGCACCGTCCCCTCGTCCAGGAAAAAGTAGGTCTTTAGATCACGCACTTCCAGCAGCGGCGTAGGTCCATTCATTTCAGTTCGTCCACGTGGGCGCGCACCTTGCGGATGGCGGCCAAGATCAAGTCCATATCCTCCTGTTCGCCCAGGAACAAAGCGTGTGACAGGCTGAGCGCCACGTTGGCAAAGAGGTGTTCCGCCACGGGACACTCCACCTCCCGCAAGTCCACTGGCACCCCGGCGATATTGTCCATGGTCTCGAAGATGGGGTTCTGGTAGATGGGCCGCCCATGCGCGCCCACGTTGATGGGCGCACCCTCGGCGCGCACTGCCTCCAGGAAGCGGTCGCGCGGCACGCCGTCAAAGCCTTCCTGGTCGTAGAAGAAGTTCCAATAGTAGAAGCTCCAGCGCGTCACACGCTCATCGCGCTCGATGGGGGCAACTCCGTCGATCTCCGCCAGTCCCTGCGCCAAGTAGGTCGTGTTGCGCTCGCGTGTCTCCACCT
>CAZYQJ010000778.1:0-2749 GCA_964649925.1 uncultured Litorilinea sp. | reverse complement strand
GATCCAGCGCATCGTCTGGTGGGGCAACGTCCTCACCGTGCAGATGAACCTGGGTGAAGAAGACCCCGCGACGATCAGCGGGTCGCCCTATGTCCTGGTGCGTGTCGACAAGGGGCCGCATTGGGGTGGCGTGCATACGATCCGCCTGGTCACGCCGGGCGCAGCGCAGAACATCCTCACGCGGCAGGAGGCGATTCCTTAAGCTCATGGAGATCGACCCCAACAACCCCATCGTCCAGTTGTGCGCAGCGGGCATGGAAGCCGAAGGCGAAGGCCGCATGGCGGATGCCGCCGCGCTCTTTGTGCGTGCCTGGGAAACGGCCCAAGATGATTTTGAAGCCTGCATCGCCGCCCATTACGTGGCGCGCCACCAGCCCGACGCAGCGCAAACCCTCCACTGGAACCGGGTTGCGGTCGAGCGTGCGGCCAGTGCGGATCAGGGGCGGGTGCGAAGCTTCTACCCTTCGCTCTACCTGAACCTGGGCCACTCACATGAAATGCTGGGAGATGAGATCAGCGCCCGCCGCTGTTACGAATTGGCGCAGAGCTATCTGGACGATCTGCCCGATACACCCTTCGCCGCATGGACACGCGCCGGGGTCGCCCGCGCCCTGCGCCGCACAGGCACAGCGGACAGCTAGGCAAGCGAGCTTCAATCGGGAGGGGTCGCTGGCTGCAGTTCCTCATCGATCCACGGCCCGGCGGCCGCTGCGGCCATCTCTACGCCATGCTGCGCCAGCCACGGCCCCAGCCCAGCCCACGCCGCTTCCAGCGCAGCCGCCACGCGCGCAAGGTCGCCCAGTTCGCCCGCCATCACCATCTCACAGGCGATGTCATAGCCCGCGGGCCGGTCGGGCAGCGTCAGCGATTCCGCCAGCATGGTCATGCCGGTACGGTAGAGGTGGCGATGTACCAGCCCCAACACCCACGCCATCCTTTCCACGAACCCACACGCCAGCAGCGCCAACCCCGACGATTCAGCGCGCGCCTGGGCATTGCGCAGTTTGCCCATCCATTCGTAGAGTTCACCCACCACCACCTCAGCCACCATCGCATCGACCGCGGCCTTGTCGGGAGTGAGCGCCAGGTGTTTGAGTTCGTCAAAGAAGGCCAGGTCGCCAAACAGCGGGCGGCAGTGCGCCAACTGCCCTTGATCCAGCGACCAGTTGTCTTCCACCTGCTGGACGCGGGCGCGCACTACATCCGGCCCAAAGACGTTGATCTCGGCCTTGCCCGCGCCGTAGACCCATTCATAGTCAACATCTACACCGGGGGTATCCACGACGCAAAACAACTCAAGGTCGGAGTGCGGGCCATCCTCCCCGCGCGCGACCGATCCATACAGCCCAATCGCCAGCAGTGAATCCCCGTAGCGTCGATGCAGCGCGGCCACAATGGCGTCAAGCACCCTAAGCCGTCCCAACCGCGTCTGCGCCTGCGGCCCTTGCCACATAGCATCCCCCTTTAGATTGTCGTCTGTTCGGAAGCGCCGCTTACCTGTATGACCGCAACTGCGGTTACGATACTGCTTGTAGCATGCACATCTTGGGTATGCCGTCGATGTCAGGCAGGATGCCTGACCGACAATTTCATGTGTCTTTACTCGGAATTTTGTAGGTCAGGCTTGCAGCCTGACATGCCCACTATTGATCCGGCGACTGTGTCCGGTCGGGGGCCAGATAGATCAGCGGCAGGCTCACCAGCGTCACCGCATACTTGACGAGCAGGTTGAACACAAAAATCTGCCAGACCACCGGCCAGGGCAGCACCCAACCAAACGCGCCCACGGCAAAGATCAGGTTATCCACAGGCACACTCAGGCTGTTGCTGACCAGCACGCGCAGCCACTGAAACCGCTGCGTGATACGCGTCACCCACCAGTGATAGACCTCGGTATCCAGCAGTTCGCTCACCAGTTCGGCCACAATCGAAGCCATCACAATACGCCAGACCGGGGCCAGGACGGCGCTGAATTCCGCGCCCAACCCCCATTCCGGGTCGCTGGGTACGGTGGCGATCCACATCAGATAGATCGCCATAAACAGATTGATCACCCCTGCGCTCACGATCAGCACGCGCGCGTTCTGCTTCCCCAATGTCTTATGCACGACATCGCGCAGCGTAAAGGTGATCGGGTAGATAAACGTCCCCATATCCACAGCCAGCCCCATGACCACGCCGATCTTAAGGCTGGCTATATCGGCCAGCATCTGCGCGCCGATATAGGCGGCGACGACCACCACGGCCAGCGATGAGATTGCCGCCGACGTGGGGGCAAGCGCCCGGTTGTGATGGGTGGAATCACTCATTTTTGGAGCGGAATTCACAGTCACGTTACAATAACCTCTAAGAAACCGACAGGCAGCCTATCATGGGCTGCACTCAGATCAGGTGCTTGCGCCGGACGCGCTTGACAGGCGCGACGGCGCATCATTGTGCCCTGACACGGACCAGAGATCAAGTATATCCTACATGCAGTCGGATGGATTCATAGAATAGGCAGGGAGCGCGGCCAACGGCTATGCCCAAACGAACAGATATCTCATCGATCCTCATCATTGGTTCCGGGCCGATTGTAATCGGCCAGGCGTGCGAGTTCGACTATTCCGGCGCACAGGCGTGCAAGGCGTTGCGCCAGGAAGGCTATCGCGTGGTGCTGGTCAATTCCAACCCGGCCACCATCATGACCGACCCGGAGATGGCCGACGCCACCTATGTCGAGCCGCTGACCGTCGACGTGGTGGAAAAG
>CAZYQJ010000777.1:0-2750 GCA_964649925.1 uncultured Litorilinea sp. | reverse complement strand
GCCACGGACCGTGGCGTTGTCGTCGTGCTGGACAGCCGGGTCTGGCGCAAGGAGTATGGGCAGGCTTTCCTGGAATCGCTGCCGACCTGTACCACGCGCCATGCGCCGCTTGCCAATCTCGAGGCCGAGATCGGCCACTGGCTCCATCGTGAGATCGATTCGACCCGTGCCCGTCTCTAGTTCCTTGTCTCCGATTTCCGTGCCACAGCCAGCTACACCGAGAGCCGTCCCCCGACAGCGGGCTACGGCGCGCATCTGGCGGTGGCTGCAAGGGCCGTGGCCGCTTCTGATCGCGGCGCTGCTGGGGATCGGGTTGGTCCTGGCGGCCTGGATGCTGCCCCAGTTGCCAGGGCAACTCAACGACGAACCCTCGGCGGCAGCGCGCTGGCTGGCTTCCACCGCTGCCGCCTATGGCGTCTGGGGCAGCGCGCTGCAGGCGCTGGGCCTTTTCAACCTCTTGCGCAGCCCGCTGCTCGCCGCCTTTCTTGCCTTGATCGTGCTGATCGCCACCATCCATCTGGCGCGCGCTGGGGCACGGCTGCGCCAGTTCGCCCTTCTGGAAGAACGGTTCACACAGCCGATCAGCACCAGCGGCGAACCCCTTGCACTCTACCCGGCAGAGCCGGTCGCACGCCGCCGCGCCGCGCTGCCTGCCTCACCTGACGGTACTGTAACCGCCATCCAACAGCATCTTGTCGCGCGCTTTTCAGTGCTGCGGCAAGAGACGGTCCCCCCCGCGCCATCTGCGTCTGAGGAAACCGCGGCGGATGCTTCTGATATGGAGCATCGCTTCTTGGCGTTGCAGCATCCTAACGCAGTCTATCTGCTCCCCCTGCTGCCGCTGGGGATGATCCTGATCGCGGCGGCGATCTGGTGGGTCACGGTCTTTGGATGGCAGGTGACCACCCCAGCCCTTGCGCCGGGTGAATCCTACCGCTCGGTCAACCACGAACTGACGGTTCACCATGTCGCGCCCGCCATCACCGGCACAGCCTCCATCGCCGAGATCACCTTGCGCGGCGAAAACCGCCAGGTCACGCGACCCGAAGACAGCACCCGCTTTACGCTGGGCAATACAACCGTCACGCTGCGGCGCACCTTGCCCGCGCTCTGGATTCAGAATCCAGAGGGTGTGGCGCTGCTGGCGCAGCCAGATGAGCCGGAGCCGGTCGCCACGCTGGGGCTGGTCTTCCCCACACCGGGCAGCGAGGAGTCGGTGCTTCTGCCGAGCGAGGTCGCGGGGCTGCGGCTGGTACGGCGCACCAACCAGCCCGATGCCTTTGTCGTGGAACTCTACCGCAGCGCCGATGTGCAGCCGTCACTGCGCGCCGAAGTCCAAATGCCCGATACCCTTACCATTCCGCTGGGGGATGGCGGCGAAATCCAGGTGATCCCGGTACGCGCCCTGCAGGCTGAGGTGCGCTACCTGCCGGGGCTATGGCTGGCATGGCTCGGGATCGCAGCCATGCTGGCAGGGGCCGTGGGCGCATTGCGGCGGCCCCGTTACCTGCTGATCCAGGTCGCGCCCTGGCCCACCGACCGCAGCGTCTTGGTGGCGCAAGCTTCACACGCTGCAGACCTGGACACGCTGGTTGCTGCTCTCGACCACGCAGAACTGGGGCGTCAAACACCCGCCGAACAGACGCCCCCGGCCCCGTCATCGGCATCCTAGCCGGATATCCCGGAGCAGATACCCATGCAAGAGTCAAGACCTCGCCCTTTTATCATCGGAGTTGCCGGTGGTACCAGCAGCGGCAAGACCACCGTCAGCCGCCGCATCCAGGAGACGGTCGGCCATGAGCATATCGCTTATCTCCAACATGACAGCTACTACCACGACCACAGCCATCTCCCGCCAGAAGAACGAGCGCGCGGCAACTATGACCACCCCGACAGCCTCGATACCCGCTTGATGATCCAGCATCTGCACAGCCTGTGCCGCTGGGAAGCGGTGGATGTGCCCATTTACGACTTTACACGCCACGCACGCCTGCCCCAGACCCATCACCTGCTGCCCGCGCCCGTGATCCTGGTGGAAGGCATTTTGATCTTTGTCGAGCGCGAGCTGCGCGAGATAATGGATATGCGTATCTACGTGGACACCGACGCCGACATCCGCTTTATCCGGCGGCTTGACCGCGATGTGCGCGAGCGGGGCCGCACGCTGGAATCCATTGTCAGCCAATACCTCAACACGGTGCGCCCCATGCATATGGAATTTGTTGAACCGAGCAAACGCTATGCCGACATCATTGTGCCCGAAGGCGGCAACAACCGCGTCGCCATGGAGATGATCGTCAGCCGCGTGCAGGCCATTCTCGCCCAGCGCCCACGATGAACCAGCCGACCGTACGTCTCTCTGTCACCCTTGATGCTGGCCCTGCCGTCCACCAGCGCGCCGGGTTGAGCCGCTACACCCAGCAGTTGGCCGCGCACTTGTTGGCGCACCACCGCGCCGACGTGGACCTGTGCCTCTTCTACAACGCCCACAGCGGCCATACCCTGCCCGCCGCGCTGGCCCACGCGCCGGTTCGAACCATCCCTCTCGGCCAATACGCTTGGCGCATCAGCGTGCTGGCAAGCCAACTGGCACGCATCCCTTACGTGCCGCTGCTGGGCGGCTGCCCATCCACCGGCCCCGGCGTCTACCACGCCACCGAACACCTGCTGCCCTATCTGCCTGGGCCGACCGTTCTGACCGTCCACGACCTGATCTTTGAGCATTACCCCGAACACCACACGCGGCGCAA
>CAZYQJ010000776.1:0-2756 GCA_964649925.1 uncultured Litorilinea sp. | reverse complement strand
TCCAGTAACTACGTCTGCCTGCCTTATCGCGTGTGAGATAGGTAAAGCCTATCCCCGTTACCATCGGCCCCATTACGCCAAGCAGCAGAATCACACGCCCTAAGTTGGTTTCCATGCTGGCACGCAGGACAACCGCCATCCCCCAGATCAGCCAGGTCCATGCAAAAGTGGCGAAGAAATAGGCCCAGGGGCTAGACAGCGTAGACTTCGTGCGGGTATTCATCTGAAGTATTCCTTCCTGCACATAGGTGTGCTGCTACCTGCTTTTGTTATCCATCAGCCGCCGCGCTGGGCTGACCCTTCCCTGGGCCTGTGTACAAACACACTCCCTTCAAGGGGTAAGGTCGAGCCGCAACACAGCCAAAATCCGTGCCTCTCACGTTCCAGGAGGCCACCGAAAGGCCGCCAAAGTCCACTACCGCGGGCGTCCTATCCATCCGCACCCCCGTGAAGCTCGTGGTCAGATATGCCAGCCGAGCAGATTCCAGGTGTGCAGGGTGAGTGCGAACGTAAGGCCAGCCGCTGCAAGCAGCGCGTACTGAAGCCGCATCCACATAGCGCCTCTACGCTGCTGCCGGTCCGCGAACACGACGCCCACCAGCACAAGTGACAATGCCGCGGCGACAACGGGGAGCGTCAACACAAGCCGCAGAGTGGGTTCCGCAACCTGCCCCTTGAGTAAAGGGACGAACAGGAGCACCCACACAAGGAGAAACATCAGGTTCAGAAGCGGCATCAACACGGCGCTCCACCAACCTGCTGCGGCAAGTGCCGATCGATCTCGGCCGCGGTTGCGCCATGCCGACACAGTATTGAGCACAAGGCCCAAGATCATCAGGCCCCCGCTTGCGATCAGGGCAGCAAAGGTGATCGAGGGTGTGTCAACCCAGGGCCGCCGCTCTAAGGTAAAGACGGCGCGGCTGTTGAGCGACGCGCTGACCACCCGGTTCGTTTCATCCCGCTTGAATACAAGCATGTCGAGGCCATCGCTTCTTACAAACGTGTTGGGGGCAATTTCCGTGAAAATGTGGCCTGTGCCCCCACTGGACAGGCGCAGCCGGTCGTCCGTTGTGGGGCGAATGGTCACCGCATCGGCCAGGAACATCAGCCGCTCAAGTGTGGTCTGCCCGTGCAGGTTGTTCCAGAAGTAGGTGCCCGCGTAATCACCGGCCCGTTGCGAGAAATCGGCGGGTGGGGTTACGGCAGTGAAGCTCTGGGGAAAGAAATGGTTCATCAAATCGTCCATGAAGCGCGGCGTGCGCAGCACCTGCGCCCCCTCCGCCGCGTTAAACGACACGAAGATGCCAAGTTGATGATCAGGGAACAGCAGGAGCAGGCTATGAAAATACGTCGTACTCCCCAGGTGACCGAGGATGCGCTGGCCGTTTCGGCTCATCTCGTAAAAGCCAAAGCCTGTGCCGTTGAGCCGCGGATCGGCGCTCGCCTGCTGGGTCTGCATGGCGCGTGCCGTATCCGGCTGCAAGATCTCGACATCGCCCAGACGTCCGAGTTGCAGGCAGGCAATCATGTAAGCAGCCATATCAGCCGCTGTGGAACGAATAGGACCCGCACCAAACGCCGCAACGTACTCGCGAGGCTGTGGGCGTAAGCCCTCGTAGCCTACAGCCAGGTTGTCTACCCTCTCCGCCGGAGGCGCCTGTTGGGTGATCGTGTGCACCATCCCCAGTGGCCCAGTGATGGAGGCCGCCAGATAGTCACTCAGCGACATGCCGGTTACGCGCTCGACCACATACCCAAGCAGGGCAAGGCCATAGTTCGAGTAGCCAATCGCTTCTCCGGGGGGGCGCACACGTACAGGCAGGTTGCGAATCAGATAGGCGCGCGTCGTGGGCAATGCCTCTGACTCCACCAGGATGGCGCCGATGTCATGCGCTTCAAAGCCGGACGTGTGATTCAGCAAACTGCGGATCGTGACCGGCTGCGGATAGGTCGCCGGTATCTCAAAGTCGATGTATTGGCTCACGTCGTCGTCGAGCGCAAGCCGCCCCTGCTCCACCAACTGCATGATAGCCGTGGCAGTAAACGTCTTGCCCAACGATCCAATATGCATAACCGTTTGCGTCGCATCCATGGGGATCTGTTGTTCGACGTCGGCAAGGCCGTAGCCCGCCAGGTGCGTGAGTGCCCCGTCTTGCACCACGGCAACCACCGCGCCTGGGATGTGATACTCGTCCAGATAGGCTGGAATTTGTGCATCAAAGTATGCTGCAAGGGTGTGGGGGTCGGGACCGGATCGTTGTGTCTGAGCCGCCGCAGGCGATAGGATGCCGATGGGAGATACAGCTATGATGATCAGCGCAAGCAATCGGATGGCATTTTGACGCAAACGTGCGCCCATGCGAGCCGTCAGTGTGGACGTGTGACGAGATGCCGATTTGTCCTGTGTGATTGAGGGGGTCATTTTGATTCACCACGATCCTTTAACTAAGCGAAACGACTTTGATTGTTTCAGAAATCAATTGTCTCAAGCGCGCTATCTCCGCTTTGACTCAAGAGATCTAGCTGTACTGGGACGACCTGAACGGTGATTTGCCACGGTTGGGCGGCCGCGACGGTGTTGTCGTGGATCACCGCAGCACGTCCCCGCAGTTTCCAACTTGGCGAGAGCAGAACAATCTCTGGCTGTGTCTCCAGGTTGAAGAGATGGTCGGAACCGTGGGGCAGCAGCAAGTACAGGTGAAGGTGGTGCGCTTGATAGGTGACAGTGCTGATCTGTACCCCTGCTGCCCCACATG
>CAZYQJ010000775.1:0-2763 GCA_964649925.1 uncultured Litorilinea sp. | reverse complement strand
GCTATGCCTCGGCGCTGGCCTGGATCTTTTTCCTGATCATCTTTGTCCTGTCGTACCTGCAGATCAAGCTGTCGGATCGCTGGGTCTACTACGAGTTTTCCTAAGGAACGGCTCATGGCTACTACCCAATCCACGCCCCCGACGATCCTCACCCCCCGATCCACCCAGGCACAGACCAGCTATTCCTGGATGCAACGCATCGGCAAACTCGTCATCTATATCGTGGCGATTGTCACCGCCATCCTCTTTAGTGTGCCTTTTTTCTGGACGATCGCCAGTTCGCTCAAACCGATCACCGAACTCTACGTCTTTCCGCCGACCTTCTTTCCGGAGGAACCGCGCTGGGCGAACTATCGCGATGTCTTTACCATCGCGCCCTTTGCACGCTTTATCTGGAATACGGTTGTGGTCACCGCGCTGGCCATGATCGGCCAGATCTTGTCCGCCGCCGCCGTTGCCTATGGCTTCAGCCGCTTTCGCTTTCCAGGGCGTGAATGGCTCTTCTTCCTGGTGCTCAGCACCATGATGCTGCCCTGGCAGGTGACGATTGTGCCGACCTTTCTGCTCTTCCGCTACCTGGGCTGGATCAACACCTTCCTGCCGTTGATCGTGCCCTCGTTCTTTGGCGGCGGCGCGTTTTTCATCTTTCTACTGCGCCAGTTCTTTATGACCATCCCGCGCGACCTGGACGAAGCCGCCAAGTTGGACGGTGCATCCTCGGTGCGCGTCTTCTGGAACATCATCCTGCCCCTCTCCAAAGCGGCGTTGGCGACGGTGGCGATCTTCTCGTTCATCCAACATTGGAACGAGTTCATCGCCCCTCTGATCTTCCTGAACTCGCCCGACAAGTTCACGGTCTCCATTGGCCTACGCTATTTTGTCTCGAACCCCTTTGAGAGCGACGAACCGCGCGAAGCGATCCTGATGGCAGCCTCTTTGATCGTCGCCCTGCCGCCGCTCGTCCTCTTCTTTGCCGCACAGAAGTATTTTGTCCAAGGCATTGTCACCACAGGCATGAAGGGGTAGACTGGGGGCAAACGCCCTGTCCATTCACCTATGCAACCACCACTAGAAACCGTGTCAGATGAAAATCACCAAGCTTGACACCTATCTGGTCAACCTCGGCCATCGCAATATCCCCTATGTCAAAGTTCACACCGACGAAGGCATCTACGGGATCGGCGAGGCCTATTCCTGCGGCCCTGACAAAGCCACGGTCGAAGTGATCCATGATTTTGAGGAGTGGCTGGTGGGCCGCGACCCGCGCGACATCGAAGGGCTGTGGCACTTGATGTATGCCGGGTCACGCTTCCCCGGCGGATCGGTCGTCAACGCAGCGATCAGCGGCATCGAACATGCGCTGTGGGATATCGCCGGAAAAGCAGCCAACCTGCCCGTCTACCGGCTGTTGGGCGGCAAATGCCGTGACCGCGTGCGCGTCTACCAGTCCCCGCGCGGCGGCACCCCGCAGGAGATCGCCGACGACGCCGTGCGGCTGATCGAGAAGTATGGCTATACGGCCATCAAGATGGGGCCGCTGCCGGGCAACTGGCACACGATGCCCTGGAACCAGGCTCTGCGCGAGACGGAAGCGCGCGTCGCCGCGGTGCGTGAAGCGGTCGGCCCCGACATTGACATCGGTCTCGACCCCCACGCACGCCTCTTTGAAGTCAGCCGGGCAATGGAGTTATGCCAGGTAGTCGCACCCTACCGGCCCATGTTTGTGGAAGAACCGCTGCGCCCGGAGAATTACGAAGCGCTGGCGAAACTCAGCAAAGCGGTGGATGTGCCGCTCGCTACCGGCGAGATGCTCTATACGCGCTATGAGTTCCGCGACTTGATCGCCACCCAAGCCGTCAACATCGTCCAGCCGGACATCTGTCTGACGGGCGGGCTGTGGGAGATGAAGAAGATCGCGGCTATGGCCGAAGCCAGCTACATGACGGTCGCGCCCCACAACCCCTGCGGTCCGGTCGCCACGGCGGTCAACGTCCACTTTGCCGCCAGCACCAGCAACTTCCTCATCCTCGAATATCACGCCGACGA
Organism: uncultured Litorilinea sp.; assembly: GCA_964649925.1. Classification (GTDB taxonomy): domain Bacteria; phylum Chloroflexota; class Anaerolineae; order Caldilineales; family Caldilineaceae; genus QEUY01. The sequence goes on along the minus strand of CAZYQJ010000775.1, from coordinate 717 downwards.
TGAAGGCCCGCGCCGCGACCTGGTGGACGAACCGATGAAACTGGTGGACGGCTATCTAGAACTGCCCGACAAGCCAGGTCTGGGCATCGACCTCAACATGGATGCGGTCGAACGTTACCCATTCCGCAGTTGGCATCGCCCCTTCCCCATCCGCCCGGATGGTTCGCTCTCCTATCAATGAGATGGCTGGGCAAAGGCTAAGATCGTTGCCTGCTGGCCGAACAGGCTGATCACTCGCTGGGAGTCAAGCCGCATAGACGGCAGGTCGACAAATTGGGGGAGCGTGGTCAAAAGCACCGCGCTTCCCCCGCTACGCAACACACGCGCAATTTCGACACAGAGTTCGCCGTAGAACTGCGCCACGTCCACCTCGATCTCGATCTGCCGTCCCCAGGGTAGATTGGTCACCACATGGTCAACGGCGGCAGATGCCAGCGGCAGACGGCGCGCATCCCAGCGCTGCACGTCGACCTCGACCGCGGCGGCGCGCGCATTGGCGTGTGCGGCATCCAGCGCGTCCTGCGTCGAATCGCCGCCCTGGGCATGTGCGCCCATCAGCGCCGCTTCGATCAGGATGGTCCCAGCCCCACAGCAGGGATCCAACACACGGTCCCCGGCCTGCACACCGGCCATCTGCAGCAACGCCGCCGCCACAGACGGCTTTAGCGACCCTGGCACATGCGCCTGCTTATAGGGCCGCTTATAGAGGGGCCGATC
>CAZYQJ010000774.1:0-2770 GCA_964649925.1 uncultured Litorilinea sp. | reverse complement strand
GGTCAGCCCCATCTCGCTTAAACTGTCAACGGCGACCTCTACCGGCGGCAAGTCGTTACTGCTGCCGACCCCTTTTGCCGTCAAGATGGCACTGTTGGATTGTGCCATTCAGGATGTAGGAATGCCAGAAGCGAGGCGAGTGTGGGAGGGGCTACGCAACGCAAGCGTCGCCATTCGCGGGCCAGAGCAGATCACTGTGAACAACACCTTGACACAGGACTGGTTCCGCCGATGAATCGTAGTATCGCCTTTCGCGAATATGTCTGGTGGCAGGGGGACTGTGCGTTGGCAGTCGAATTGCCTGCAGCTGACGTAGCTCTATGGAAAGCGTGGCTGACTCGCATCAACTATTTCGGGAAGCGTGGGGGCTTTGTCCAGGCTGTTGCGCCGCCCACCGTCGTCGATGCGCTGGACGATGCCTATACCCATTTGTGTGTGATGTCAACCACGCTCCCACTCTATGGCACGCTCCAGGTCATGGACGATTGCGGGCCAGAGACCACGTTTGACCAGGTGGACATCTATTCGGCGAAGCCGCTGCGCCTGGGCAAGGATCGCATCCTGCGCCATGTGGTGCTGCCCTACCGTGTCGAGCGCTCCAGCCGCAGCTATACCCTCTACCGGCGGTTCGCAGGAACGTTACCATGAAGGTCCCAGTCATCTCACTGACGGTGCACTGGCTGCGCTTCACTGTGCGCGCCGAAACCGATATCCACTTCCACGCGTTTGCGGGCAGCGCGCTGCGCGGTGCGTTGGCAGGCGTTTTGACCCGCCAATACTGTCCAGAATGGCGCAATGGCACCCCCGATCCGCTGCACCGCCAACTCTGCCCCGTCTGCCAACTGCTTGGCTGGGAACATCGCGATATCGAGGGCGGCGACGTCCGCCGCCCTTATGCGCTGATCCCCCCGCTCGACCCGAGGACAGGCTATGGCCGTGGAGAGTCGTTCTCCTTTACGCTGACGCTGTTGGGGGAGCGCGTGCAACTCTTGCCCTATCTCATCCTGGGCGTCGGCGCCATGGGGGAGACGGGCCTAGGCCGGGCTGACCGCACCGGACAGCGCGGCCGCTTTGTCGTGACCGCCGTCGATGCAATCAACCCACTGACGAGGGCCAGCCGCGCCTTGGTGGAGAGTGGGGCAGCGACGGTACGCCTGGAGACGCTGCCCGTCACCCACGACCAGGTGATGGCGTCTGCACGCCAGTTGGCGGACAAACAGCGAATCCGGCTACAGTTCCAGACGCCGCTCCGTCTCAACCAGGAAGGCCGCCTGGTCAAGGTCCCAGCGTTTTTCCCGCTGGCCAAACAGATCGCGCTACGCCTGCTCGATCTGTGTGCCCAACACGGCACAGGACGTCCGGATGTACGGCTCAAAGAAACGCTGTACCCCTATGCCGATCAGGTGAGCCTGATCGAAGACAAGACTCGGTGGTGCGAAGTGGCTGGCTATTCGCAGCGACTGGGCCGCCGACAGCAACTCAGCGGTCTGCTTGGCGAAGCAGTCTATGCTGCACCCGATTGGCAGCCTCTGCTGCCCTGGCTGATCTGGGGACAGGTCGTACAAGTCGGCAAAAACACCGTCAAGGGGTGCGGAGTGTACACGTTGACGCCGGTAACCGCCGGCTAGACCGCAAGGAGGCTTCACCGATGGCCATTGTTCCCCATCTGCTGGTCGAAGAATACGGCAGCTTTGTCGGCAAGAAGAGCGAACGATTAGTGGTGACCTGCCAGGGCACAAAGCGCATCGAAGCCCCGCTGCTGCATCTAGAGGGGGTGCTCATCGGCGCACGCGGCGTGAGCATCAGCAGCGATGCGATTGCCGCATGTGCCGAACGCGGCATCCCCATTCACATCATGGACAGCCGCGGCGCACCTGTCAGCAGCCTGTACAGCAGCGCCTTGGCCGCCACGATCGAGACGCGGCGGGCGCAACTGCTCGCGCGCGGCGATGGGCGTGGATTGGCCTTCGCCAAGGCGATTGCGGGCGGCAAGATCCGCAATCAGTCGACCGTACTCAAGTATATGGCCAAGAACCGCAAGGAGCGGCAGCCGGAGGTGTTTCAAGCGGTGCGCCTGTTAGCCGATGAAGTCTTGGATCATCTGGCCGAACTTGAACGCTGGCAAGGGGGCACGGTCGATGACGTGCGCGGCCAGATCTTGTCCAGCGAAGGCCGTGCCGCCCAGAAGTATTGGACGGCGATTGGCCTGCTGCTCCCCGCTGAGTTGCACTGGCCGGGACGGCGCACGCAAGGGGCCACGGATGCAGTGAACGGTGCGCTCAACTATGGCTATGGCATCTTGTACGGCACGGTCGAGCGGGCGCTTGTGCTGGCCGGGCTTGATCCGTATGCGGGGTTTTTGCATGTGGATCGGCCCGGCAAGCCCAGCCTCGTCTTCGACCTGATCGAAGAATTCCGCCAGGCAGTGGTGGACCGCACTGTAGTCGCCATGTGTAACTTGGGCATGACGCTGGCACTGGACGATCAGGGGCGCTTGACACAGGTCAGCCGCAAGGCGGTTGCCGAAAAGGTCCTGGGGCGCTTGGAAGGCGTTGAAGCATATGAAGCAAAGCGTTTTCCGCTGCGCGCCATTATACAGCAGCAGGCGCGGCGTCTAGCCCAATTCCTGCGCCAGGAACGGTCCGAATACACCCCGTACGAAGCGGTTTGGTAGCATGAAGGAGGCAGCGTGAGACGATGAGATGTTTGTTGATCTATGATATCCCCGACGACCGTGCGCGCGGCAAGATTGCTGACTTCTGTCTCGATT
>CAZYQJ010000773.1:0-2778 GCA_964649925.1 uncultured Litorilinea sp. | reverse complement strand
ACAATCGCTTGGGTAGAAGTAGACATCCTATTCAGTCCGCCTGCAACCGGTTAATTAGAGTCCCCTGATGGGGTGATGGTATGATACCAGCCATGCTCAATTCCCTTCAATCTCCGGCTGTGGACGCCGCGGGGCTGCCCCAGGCCAGCGACACAGCATGGGACGCGTTTGTTGCCGCCCATCCCCAGGCGCAGATTTTGCAGACCCACGCCTGGGCCGCGCTCAAATCCCGCTTCGGGTGGGAAAGCCGCCGCGTGCTGGTCTGCCCGCAGGACACGCTGCAGGCAGGCGCATCGCTGCTGCTGCGCCGCGCCCTGGGGCTGACCGTGGCCTATGTGCCGCGCGGCCCCGTGGTGGACTGGGACAACGCGCCTCTGGTGGCGCGGACGTTGGCCGCAGTGGAGGAGGAGGCGCGGCGGGCGGGCGCGTCCGTGCTGCGCGTGGAGCCGGAACTGCCCGACAGCCTCGCGCACCGCGCCCAGCTGTGGGATCACGGCTTCCGGCCCAGTGACCAGACGATCCAGCCGCCCAGCACGATTGTTCTTTCGCTGGAGGGGGATGAGGATGCCATCTTGCAGCGCATGAAGAGCAAATGGCGTTACAACGTGCGGCTGGCCGAGCGCAAGGGGGTACGCGTGCGCCCGCTGCAGCGTCACGAACTGCCGGTCTTTGTCGAGTTGATGGGCGAGACCGGAGCACGCGATGGCTTTGCGCTGCACAGCGCAGACTACTACACCGCGGCCTATGACCTGTTCTGCCCGCGCTGGGGTACGTTCCTGCTGGCCGAGTATGCAGGCGAACCGCTGGCCGCCATTGTCGTGATGGCGTGCGGCGCAACCGCCTGGTATCTGTGGGGGGCGAGCAGCAACCGTGAGCGCAACCGCATGCCCAACCATGCCCTGCAGTGGGCCGGGATGCGCTGGGCCAAAGCGCGCGGCGCGCGGCGCTATGACTTCTGGGGCATCCCTGACGAGATCGGCCAGGTGGCGTTGGGGATGGCGCAGGGGGGCAGCCGCGGTGTGCCGGTCGAGTCGATCCCGATTGACCTGGACTTGCTGCCCAGCCACGAGCTATGGGGGGTGTACCGTTTTAAGCAGGGCTTTGGCGGCGATGTCGTGCGCCATATCGGCACATGGGACAAACCGCTGCATCCCGTGGGGGCGCGGGTCTTTGCTTTTGGCATGACGGCGCAGCGTGCGGGCCGCACGGCTCTCCAGCGTGTGCGCGACCGCGGCCCGGCAGATCATGGCCTGAGCGTGCGCGCGGTGGCCCAGCCTGCGGAATGGCAGGCGGCGCTGGCCGACCTGGGGGACGCACATGTGCTGCAGAGTTGGGAATGGGGCAGTGTCAAGGCGCAGACCGGGTGGGAGGCGCACCGGCTGGTCTGGCAGCAAGGCGCGGGCGCGCCGGTGGCCGCAGCGCAACTGCTGACGCGGCGTCTTGCGGCAGGGCTGCCGTTCGCCATTGGCTATGTCCCCAAAGGGCCGCTGGTGGACTGGCGCGATCTCAAACGCGTCGAAGCGGTGTTGGCGCAGGTCGAGCAAGAGGCGCGGCGGCGCGGCTGTATCTTTGTCAAGATCGACCCGGATGTAGCGGAGATTGCGCCTGAAGGGATTCGCCTGCGCACGTTGCTCAAACGCCGCGGCTGGCGTTTCAGCGCCGACCAGGTGCAGTTCAAGAACACGGCCTGGAGCGACCTGGCACAGGGGGAAGAGGCGTTGTTGGCGCAGATGAAAAGCAAATGGCGCTATAACATCCGCCTGGCCCAACGCCGCGGCATCGCGGTGCGGCGCGGCGGCGAGGCCGACCTGCGTACTTTTTATGACCTCTATGCCGAGACAGCGCGGCGGGATGGCTTTTTGATCCGGCCCTTTGACTACTACCGCACGACTTGGACAACGTTTCTGCGCGCCGAGGATGTGCCGGAAAACCCGGCGGGCGGCGCGCTCCTGCTGGCCGAACACCCCGATGAGGATGGCCCGGTGGCGGCATTGTTCCTGCTGCGCTATGGGCAAACGACCTGGTATTTCTATGGGGCCAGCAGCGAACGCCGCCGCCGCGATATGCCCAACCACCTGCTCCAGTGGGAGGCGATGCGCTGGGCCGTGGCGCGCGGCTGCACGCGCTATGACTGGTGGGGCGCGCCGACTGACCTGGACGATCCGGACGACCGGATGCAGGGGGTGTGGCAGTTCAAGCAGGGGTTTGGCGCGGCGCTGCGCGTCCAGGTGGGCGCGTGGGATTACCCGGTACACCCCGAACTCTACCGGCTGTATACCGAAGTGATGCCGCGCGGGCTGAGCCTGCTGCGCCGCCTGCGGCATTGAACGAAAAAAGAAGTGCTCTCACTGAACGATGATACATGAACGAATACATTGCGCTCTTACGCCGTAACCCTGCCTATCGCAATCTGTGGCTGGCGCGCGTCGTCAGCAATCTGGGGGATTGGTTCAACCTGCTGGCGTCGGCGGCGCTGATCACGTCGTTGACGGGCGCGGGCACGGCGGTGAGCTATCTGTTTTTGGCGCGCTTTCTGCCGATCTTTGTGATGAGTCCGTTTTCCGGGGTGCTGGCGGATCGCTATGAGCGGCGCATGATTATGATGTTGACCGATGTGCTGCGCGCGTTGACCGTGCTTTGCTTTCTGCTGGTACGCACGCCGGGCGATATCTGGCTGCTCTACACGCTGACCGTGGTGCAGTTTGTCCTCAGTTCGCTCTATACCCCGGCGCACTCGGCGTTGATCGCCAACATCGTCCCCCCTGACGATCTGGTGAC
>CAZYQJ010000772.1:0-2783 GCA_964649925.1 uncultured Litorilinea sp. | reverse complement strand
GCATCCGGCTCCACAGCGGGTCATCTTCCTGCACCAAGTTGAAGAAGGCCAGGTAATAGGGACGTGAATTCGCATAGTCCCGGTGAATCTGCGACAACTCCCCAGCTTTGACCGAGGCATAGGAAGCCATATACCAGCGCAGGTCTTCAAGGCTGGCCCCCGGCTCACCTGCCTCCACCGCATCCCACTGCAGACGGCAGGCAAAAAGATAGCTGCGCGCCGAGGCTGCGAAGTCCTGCGACCGTTGGAGCATGGCAGTTTTGGCCAGTGAACGCGCCTTTTCCTGGGTGCGCGGCAGGTTGTCGGGCAACTGCACATGCTCAATGTCATAGCGGATGAGCTGCAGGGCTGGTTCGTCGGCAAAGGGGATGGCGCAGTGACCGGGCAGGCTGTAGCGCCCGTCCTGGTAGGTGATGAGGCCGCGGTCTTCCAGGTCGTCCAGCAGGCTCTGAATGTAATCGCCCTGGTCGCGGTCGTTGAGCAGGATCATTGCCAGTTCGCCCTTGTCAATCTCCAGCCCGGCGTTAATCACGGCAAAGACGAACCCGGATTCGGCGCGCTGGACGAACTTGGCTTCGCTGTCGATCTCGCTGGCAAGCTTGACGGGCACATGCACCGAGGCGACCTGCTCGTTATAATCAAAGGCGCGCTGGCGGAAGCCCATCTGCCAGATCTGGCGCAGCGTCGTCTTGCTGCGGATCAGCCCCTGGGCTTCATAGCGCACGCAGAGTTCTTCCAGCAGTTCATCGGTGGTGCGTGCATTCGGGTGTTCGCTGAGTTCCCGGTAGATGTCGCGCAATACATCGCGCCGCGTGCTAAAGTCTACCGAGGTCATCTTGAGCCGGTTGAAGATCTGCTTGTACTGCAGCCGTAGGGTCAATTTGGAACTAGCCGTGTCCAGAGGCGCGCTTTGCAGCGCGGTATGGGCCGTCATGGGTGCGGACTTGGCCGCGCCTGTCTGGTCATGCCCATTGGTGGGCAGCCGCTGCCCGCTGTCCTCCCAGGTATGGCGCTCCCAGTCGCTCGAAACAGGGTAATTCTTGGGGGCGACATACAACTGCATATCCTTGTCGAAGAGGTTGATCAGGTCGACGTTGGTTTCCAGCCAGTTCTTGAACTGCGAATAGCCAAAATTGGCTTCATTGAAGGCCGAGTCCATCAGGAGCATGGTCTGTTTAAGTTTGGCCGCCAGCACAGGCAACTCGCCGCGCTGGGTGTGGACGGTGAGCGCTTTGGCCAGCAGCGTGCGGGCCGTTTCGTTGTCGGTGGCGGTGGGTTGGCTCAGTTCATGGATGTCGTGCATCTCGCCCAGCACCGCTTCAAGATAGATGAACTCGTCGCAGGCCTTGACCAGCAGCGGGTGCGTCACATCGCGCGGGCCAATGCCGAGGGTGTAGCGGCTGTACTCGCGCAGTTTGGTGACCAGCGGCCCAAAGTCGCTGTCGCCGGAGACGATGACAAAGGTCTGGATCTGGGGGCGTGTGATGGCGGTTTCGATGGCGTCCAGCGCCATCCGAATGTCGGCACGATTTTTGCCTGCACGCACGCTGTAGATTTGAACCAAATCCACTGAATTATTCATCAACTCTTCCCGATAATGGGAAAAGCGGCTCCAGTCGCCATAGACCCGTTTGATGACGACCGGCCCGCGGCTTTGCAGGTACTCCATGAGGGGGGTCAGTTCGAGGTCGATAAATTCCTGTTCGGCCCAGAGGGCAACGTTTTCGAAGTCGATAAAGACGGCGATCTGGTTGCTGACCAAAGAATTGGTGGCATACGAATTTCCAAGCATATGGTTACTCACAAGAGTCTCCTCACTGTCGACGTCAACGTAGCATACCAATCATAGCATAGCCGCGCTAAAAGTGCAGCCCGTCGCTTTTCTGCAACTTCTAATGATGATTTGGGCGTTAAGGGTTCGCACAGCATGTTCTACGTCTGGGATCGAGCAAACGCAAACAAATCGCTAATGTTTGTCCTATGTTTTATTTACCTCAATGTCGTAGACTAGAAGGGTGTATAAGAATCGATAGATATGGGGCGTGATCCACTGGACCGCCCATGAGCTTCGGGAGAAGGACTCCTGATCTGAAGCAATGAGCACTCATCGAGCCGAAATGATTTGAGGAGGCAATAAGGAGCTATGGCAAAGATTATTGGAATTGACTTGGGGACCACCAACAGCGTTGTGGCAGTGATGGAGGGGGGCAACCCGGTGGTAATCCCCAATGCCGAGGGTTCCCGCACAACGCCGTCGGTGGTCGCGTTCACCAAGAGCGGTGACCGGCTGGTCGGTGTTACGGCGAAACGTCAAGCGGTTGTAAACCCGGAAAATACCGTCTATTCCGTGAAACGGTTGATGGGCCGGCGCTATGACGAGCCGGAAACCAAGAAGACCATGGAAATGGTCTCTTACAATATTGCCGAAGGCCCGCACCATGATGCGCGTGTGTCGGTTCCCATCAAGAGCAAGGTATATACGCCGCAGGAAATCAGCGCGATGATCCTGGGCAAGCTCAAGCGGGATGCCGAGGCCTATCTTGGCGAAGAGGTGAAGCAGGCCGTCATTACCGTGCCCGCTTACTTCAATGACAGCCAGCGTCAGGCGACCAAGGATGCTGGTCAGATTGCCGGTCTAGAGGTGCTGCGGATTATCAACGAGCCCACCGCGGCGGCTGTCGCCTATGGGCTGGATAAGAAGAGCGACGAGACGATTCTGGTCTTTGACCTGGGTGGCGGTACGTTCGACGTCTCCGTGTTGGAGGTGGGTGAAGGCGTCATCG
>CAZYQJ010000771.1:890-2784 GCA_964649925.1 uncultured Litorilinea sp. | reverse complement strand
GACCTGTATGTCGCCCTCGGCGCTGACCCGGCCAACATCATTATGGCGGACAGCAACGGCGTCATTTACAGTGGCCGCGAAAAGGGTATGAACGAGTACAAAGAGCGCTATGCCTCCTCCACCAGCGCACGCACCCTGGCCGAAGCGATGAAGGACAGCGACATCTTCATTGGCCTCTCCGTACCCAATGCCATTGACCAGGAGATGGTTCGCAGCATGGCGCGGGACCCGATCATCTTCGCCATGGCAAATCCCGACCCTGAGATCACATACGAGGAGGTCCAGGCAGCCCGATCCGATGTCATCTTCGGTACTGGGCGCAGCGACTACCCAAATCAGGTCAACAACGTACTGGGCTTCCCGTTCATTTTCCGCGGTGCGCTTGATGTGCGGGCGCGGGCCATCAACATGGAGATGAAGATGGCCGCCACACGCGCCCTGGCCGACCTCGCCAAAGAGGATGTGCCCGACGGCGTGATGCGTGCCTACGGATTGACCAGCCTCCGTTTTGGGCGAGACTACATCATCCCCAAACCGCTCGACCCGCGCGTGCTCATGCGGCTTGCCCCAGCGGTCGCACGCGCCGCGGTTGAGAGCGGCGTCGCAAGACGCAGCCTGGATTTCGACGCCTATATGGATCAGCTCGCCGCCCGTATGGGGCAAAGTGTCTTTGTCATGCGCCAGATGGAACGCAAGGCGCAGCAGGCACCCAAACGCCTTGTCTTTGGCGAAGGCGAACACCCCAAGATCATCCGCGCCGCCCATGCCGTGAACACCCAAGGCATCGCCACGCCCATCTTGTTAGGGCGCAAGACCGAGATCATGGCCCAGATTCAAGCCTTGGGGTTTGATTTTGTTCCTGAGATCATCGACTCCAGCGATGCGCCCACTGCATCTGACTACGCGCAGAACTTCTATGACCGCCGCCAACGCCGCGGCATTACCCTTGCCTCGGCACGCGACCTCATCCGCCAGCCCAACTACTTCGGCCCCATGATGGTCGCCCAGGGCCACGCCGACGGCTACATCGCCGGGGTCACCTATAACTACCCTGATGTCTTGCGCCCGGCCCTCCAGATCGTCGGCACCGAGCAGAACCGCTGGGTCAGTGGCGTCTACCTCATGCTTGTCAAGGATCGGCTTTACTTCTTCACCGATGCCACCGTCATCATCGAGCCGACCGTCGAGCAGTTGGCAGCCATCGCCGTCAACGCTGCAGGGCTAGCGCAGGAATTCGATGTCGAGCCGCGCATCGCCATGTTGAGCTTCTCCAACTTCGGCAGCACGCCGCACGATGAGGCCAAGAAAATGCGCCAGGCCGCCGAACTCGTCAAAGAGCAGCACCCGGAATTCCAGATCGATGGCGAAATGCAGGCCGATGTTGCTGTTGTGCCCGAACTGATGGAACGTCACTACCCCTTCAGCCAGGTGCGCGACGCCAACGTCCTGGTCTTCCCCCACCTGGCCGCGGCCAACACTGCCTATAAGCTCCTCAGCCGTCTGGGCGGCGCAGAAGCCATCGGTCCCATCCTGGTGGGCATGGGCAAGCCGATCCAGGTGCTTGCCACTGGAGCCGACGTGCGCGATATCGTTCACGCCGCCATCCTCACGACCGTCGATGCCCAGTACAAGACCCAGGCACTCAACCAGGTAGCGCGCCAACCCGCATAGACCCTACGCAGCCGCACGCTGGCGCGCCACCCGATCACGAACCTGGGGAACGACCTCCTGGGCAAAACGACGCACTTGGTCCAGATCGTCTGCCATCAACACGTAGGCATTCATGCCATAGTCCAGCGTCAGCGCCGTCAGGTCGTCCACCCACTGCTCCACAGGGCCATTCAACAGCCCTGTGGAGCGACCCTCTATGATCTCGCCATGGATGTTCAGGATT
>CAZYQJ010000771.1:0-880 GCA_964649925.1 uncultured Litorilinea sp. | reverse complement strand
CACCGCGGCATCGTCGATGCGCTGCTGCAACTCTAGGATGCGGGCTGGCGGCACATAGCTGAGCGACGGGACCCACCCATCCCCCATCCGCCCGATCACCTCCATCATCTTTGGCCCGGTTGCCCCGATCCATATCTCAATCGGGTGGGCGGGCGGCGGGCCGGGATGCACACCCTTCAGCCTGTAGTAGCGCCCATCGAAGGACACCGCACGCTGATCGCTCCACATCAGGCGCATCACATGCACGGCTTCTTCCAGCGCAGCGCGTGCCTCACCCGGCGCACGTCTAGGTCCTCCCATGGCAGCAATGGCATCCCAGAATGCCCCTGCCCCCAACCCCATCTCAAAGCGGCCTCCACTTATCTGATCAATGGTTGCCGCTGCTTTGGCAAGGACCGCAGGCGGGCGCAGCGGCAAGTTCATCACGTCCGCAAAGATACGGATTTGTCTGGTCTGCGCCGCAATCATGGCGATGAGCGTCAACGTGTCGAAAAAACGCGACTGATAGGGATGATCCTGAATCCCAATAAGGTCTAGCCCCATCGCCTCAAGCTCCTGAGCCACGGCTATCAAGCGCGCCCCCGCTCTGGCGTCCGGCGTGAGAAAGTATCCAAATCGCAGCGGATTCCCATAATCGCCCATTGTTCGGCTCCTTAATCCCCCTCAATTCCATTGGCCTCTCATCGGCCTAACCGATCTGCAGTGCGCCAATCTCCAGCCACTGCAGTTCTGTCGCCACCACGCCATGGCCGAACCGGCCCTGTGGTGTGGCGATCATATACTGGTTGTCGATCCAGATCACCAGCCCCAGCGGCCCGCCCGGCGCAAACGGCGCGTCCTCCCAGCGCGGGGCATCGAGCGAGAACCGGCTTCACGCCTC
>CAZYQJ010000770.1:0-2784 GCA_964649925.1 uncultured Litorilinea sp. | reverse complement strand
CCAAAAAACGCAGCGTCGTGGCGATCTCCTCACCGGCGGCAATCTGCGCTTGCACGCGGCTGTCCTTGAGGCGCGCCATCAGGCCAGGGTCGTCGAGCAGTTGGGCGACCAGTTGGTTCGCCTGGTCTTGCGACAGGGTGGCGAGATACTCGGCCAGCCAGGTCAGATCGTCGGCGCTCAACGTCTGCGCCAGCGTCCGCACATGTGAGGTGGAGAGCGCCATCAGCCGGTCGAGCGCGGCGTCGTCCAGCAGCACCAGCCGCGCCACCGCGTCGGCGTCATCCAACGCCAGCAACGCCAACAACCGGTCACGCGTCAGATCGCCGGGAGCCTTATGTTTGTAGACTTCCAGCCGCACCACCTGGTCCAACTGTGCGCCAGCCAGGTCAGCCCAGGCCAGCAGATCGGCAAACGACCCCGTAGCCGACAGGATCGGGTAGGTGGATTCGGGCAGTTCTAGGGCGCGTGTCAGGCTGCCATCGGCCAGCGCGGCCTCCAGCCCCTCCTGCCCCACCGCAGCTAGGCCGATGTCGATCAACGTGGAGAGCGCGCCCAGGTCAGTCGCCTGGGCCAAAATCGGCTGGAAGGCAGGGTTCGCCTCGACCAGTGCCACAACTTGGGCGTATTTGCGCTGAAAATCCAGCCAGGAGGCATACAAGTCATTGGCAATGTCGCGCGCCAGTTGCGGCATCTCCAGCCGCAGTTCAGCCTGCACCGAATCGGCCAGTTCCGAACGCACCGCGGCTTTAACCTCTGGAGCCTTGAGTCCCGCCTGAATCTGGGGCAGCGCGCCGTCGCGGCTTTCGATCAGGTCATAGACGATCATGCCCGCGCCGATAGCCCACCCGGCTACGGGGATGATGGTCGACCCGGCCTTGCCGATTACGCGGCCCACAATGCGCCCGGCCACACGTTTGGAGATGGTCTGCCCCAGTTTGACCACCACGCGCTTGGCGATCTGCCCGGCGATGATCACGCCCACGCCGCCAAGCGCGGTCTTATGCTGGTCGATTACCGCCAGCACGCCGCTGTTATTGCCTTCATCCACATCAAAGGTCAGCGCCGCGGTTTGCGCCTGGATCTCGCGCGTGAAGGCGGCTACCATGGCCTCGGAATAACGCGCGCCGATATAGGACTGCAGGCAGATCGTCGTCAGCGAAGCGGATTCAGCGGAGAGTGTCGCCAGCGCAGCCGCCGCATCGGCGGCCACCGCCGCGGCCAACTCGTCCACCGCCACACGAAAACCGGGCGATGCAAAGGCGATATCAGCCACCTGGCGCGTCAACGCTTCGGCCTGGCTGGGCGACCAGCCCGACAAGAACTGGCTCCACAGGTCGGCATCGGCGCGCACCTGGACTACCGCCTGGTCAACGGCGTCGTCAAGGTGGGCATCCATGCCTAGCGCCGTCCACTGCCGCGCCACGATCGCGCCGATATCCACCGCGCCGTCCGTATCGGCAAAGATGGTCTGGCTGATGCGGTTCAACTCGTCTCGCAGGGCTTCCGGGGCCACGGCTTCACAGCCTGCCGCGGGTGTGGTCTGCGCCGGAGACACAGCCTGGGCCGGAACCCAGCTAACCAATAGCCCGGCCAGCACCAACAGCGCAACCGCCCGGTAGACCGCTTGATAGTAGCGCCCGCGCCCCCTCACCTTACCTTGCATAGCCCTCCTATCGAGGCAGCAGAAGCCAGGTTGCCGATGCAAGCCTGGCCTCTGCCCTCACCTTACGCTTCAGTACCCTGTACGACACTACGCAAAAGGGCGGCGGATCGATTCACCCCTCGGTGACCACCGTATCGGCGGCGATGCTCACAGCGGACGACGTGTCGTCGGCCAGGGTAGCGGTCAGCGCCTTGTTCAACGCCTGCATATAGGCCTTGGCGCTCGCCACGATGATATCTGTATCCACCCCGCGACCGCTGAACAAGCGGCGGCGCGGGCGACCTTGCGCCGTTTCCTTATAGCCGCGGCTGCTCTCCGGCACTTCGATGCGGATCGTCACATCCCCGTTGGCGTCAAACCCTTCGGTGATGGCCTGAACGAGATACTCGACCAGAGTATTGCTCACCCCCACCACGCGGTTGATGCCCTTGTAGACCGCATCCACCGGGCCGGTTCCGATTCCAGCGTCGGTCACAGTTTCGCCAGTGGTCGTGTTGTGCAGCGTGACCACGGCTGTGGGCATCAGCGATGACCCGCAATGCACCTGGATATTGACCAGTTCCCATACCTCTTCAGGCTGGTAGATTTCATCCCCCACCAGGGCTTCCAAGTCGGCGTCGGTGACGGTCTTTTTCTTGTCCGCCAATTCCTTAAACCGTTGAAAGACCTCGTTGAGTTCCTCTCTGTCCAGATGGTAGCCCATTTCTTCCAGCTTGCGGCGCAGGGCGTGCCGCCCGCTGTGCTTGCCCAGCACCAGCATGCTCTGGTTGAGGCCGATGGTCGAAGCGTCCATGATCTCATAGGTGCGCTTGTTCTTGAGCATCCCATCCTGATGGATGCCCGCCTCATGGGCGAAGGCATTGGCCCCGACAATGGCCTTATTGGGCTGGATTACCATGCCCGTGTAGCGACTCACCATATCGCTGGTGCGGTGAATCTCGCTGGTGATAATGCCGGTATCCAACCCCAATTGGCTCTGGCGCACGTACATCGCCATCACCGTTTCTTCCAGGCTGGTATTGCCTGCGCGCTCGCCGATGCCGTTGACGGTCACTTCCATCTGGCGTGCGCCGTTACGCAGCCCGGCCAGCGTATTGGCCGTTGCCAGCCCCAGGTCATTG
>CAZYQJ010000769.1:0-2784 GCA_964649925.1 uncultured Litorilinea sp. | reverse complement strand
CGGTTGGCGAGCGCACCCTTTTTTTACTGGCCGGGGCTGTTTTTGCGCGGGCCGTTGCTGGTGACCACCGCGACGAAGCGCGCTGTCAAGTCGTGAATGGAATAGATGATGCTGGAGATTCGCCATCGCACGGTGCTGGAGCCGGGCACGACGCAGGCGGCCTATGACCGCTATTTTCAAGCGCATGACATGTCGGCGCGCGAATCATTCTATCTCTGGCTGATCAGCCTGCTCGACCCGACCCCCGGCGCACGCCTGCTCGACATTTCATGCGGGCAGGGCCAACTGGTCAAACTGGCCGCCCAACTAGGCCTGAACGCCACGGGGGTGGATTTTGCGCTGGCAGGGCTGCGCAAAGGGCAGCGCAGCGCACCTGCCGCCCAATGGCTGGCAGGCGACGGCGAACGTCTTCCCTTTGCCGATGGCGTGATGGACTATGTGACTCACATCGGCAGCCTGGAGCATTACGAACACATGGCGCAGGGGGCGCGCGAGATCGCGCGCGTCCTGAAACCGACGGGCCGGGCCTGCATCCTGCTGCCCAACGCCTTTGGATTGCTCGGCAATATCCGCTATGTCTATCATCACGGTGAGATCTTTGACGACGGGCAGCCGCTGCAGCGCTACGCCACACGGCAGACCTGGTCTGCACTGCTGGAGGGGAGCGGGCTGGAGATCGAACGGCTGGTGGCCTGGGGCGAGGTGGAGCGACCACGCACCCGCGCCGACCTTATGGCTTTGGCGCGGCGTCCACAGCGGATTGTGCGCGCTGCGCTGGCCGCGCTGACACCTCTCAATCTGGCAAATCACTTCGTCTTTGTCTGCCGTCGCGCGGCCACGGCTGCGCGGCCGCGTTATATTCCCACCCTGGCGGGCCAATGAATCGGACGCGGCGACCCCCGCGCGCCAGGACGCTGGCCGCGGCGTTTGTGATGGCCGCGCTGGCGCTAGGCGTGCTGGGCGCGCTGCTTTGGCGCGACCGTCATGTGCTGATCACCTATGAGTGGCAGGTGCGCTGGCCGCCGCTGGCTGCAGCGTTGGGGCTGTACGGCGTGGGGCTGCTGTTGGCCGCGGCGATCTGGGCCGATATCATGGCCGCGCTGGGCAGCAGGCTGGGCGCGGTCACCCATATCCGCTACTACTGCATGACGACGCTGGCGAAGCGGCTGCCCGGCACGGTCTGGTATGTGGCGGGCCGCGGCTATCTCTACGGGCGGCAGGGTGATTCGCTGGGGCTGGTGACGGTCGCCAGCGGGCTAGAACTGGCGGTGTCGGTGCTGGCGGGCGGGCTGGTGAGCCTGGGCTTTTTGACGCGCTCGGTGCTAGAGATGGGGCGCGGCCAGTGGGCGGTGTTGATCGTTCTGGTGGCCGTAGGGCTGGCCCTGGTGCAGCCGCGTGTGGTGCGTTGGGTCATGGCGCGCGTCCAGCGCGAGTTACCCGTAGACCTGCCCGCGGCGCGGCTGCTGCGTTGGGTCGTGGGCTATGTGCTGATCTGGGTGATCGGCGGGCTGATCCTCTATGCGGCGATTGCGGCGCTGCTGCCGATCACATGGGATCGGCTCGCCTACGTGATCGGCGTGTGGAGTTTGATGGGCGTTCTGTCGGTGACGGTCTTGCTGCTGCCCAGCAATCTGGGGTTTACCGAGATGGGATTGAGCCTGCTGCTGGCACGCATTTTGCCGTCGTCGTTTGCAGTTTTTGTTGCAGTCTTTGTGCGTCTGCTGATTTTAGCCTTCGAGCTCGTGGGGGTGGGCGTGGTGTTGGGGGCCATCTGGGGTCGTGACCGTACTACATCACGGGTACAGCCGCCCGCGGCCGACACCCCCTCCCAGTCATCCTCTGAATCATCATAACGATTGGGGCGGATGCATGGCACACCGCCGCCCGACCCCTGTTCTCTCGAGAATACCCCATTTGGGGTATACCCATTGGGGCGCAAGTTACCGAGGTTGGGGTATTGTATGGAGGGTGCGGATGGCCTATAGTGGCAGCGAATAAGCATGTGCATGGCTCGCCGTGACATTCGGTCGCACGAATGCGAGAAGCACTCTAGTGTCCATTTAGAGAGGGAGAAGTCGTATGAAGTCATTCGCAACTCGCATTGCAGTTGCCTCGACGCTGGCGCTGTCGCTGCTGGTGTCAAGCCTGGGGCCGGTCCAGGCCCAGGCGTTCGATTCCTATGATTCTGGTGTGCAGGTCCAGAATCTGGAAAACAGGCAGGGGGCGGTAACGCTCAAGTCTTACACCGAAACCGGGACTGAGACCACGGTGGTCAGCAATGACCCGATTGCGCCCAATGGTTCCAACACCTACTACGGCGCGACACTGCCGCTGGCCGAAGGCTTCAAGGGTGCGATGGTGGTGAGCGCCAATGTGCAGGTGGCGGCGATTGCCAACATCAACACGCCGGGCTTCACCGCAGCTGCGTCCTATTTGGCGGCCAGCGACGGCGCGACGCGCGTGCAGTTGCCGCTGTTGATGAAGAACAACTCCGGTTACACCACCTGGTTCGCCGTGCAGAACACAAGCGCCAACGTGGCCACCATTGATATTGCCTACAGCAGCGGCCACGCCGTCAACGATGTGCAGATTCAGCCAGGCGCAGCCCGGACCTTCTACCAGGCAGACGAACCTCATGGCCAGGCTGTCTTCTCGGCGATCATCACCAGTGACGAGCCCGTCGTGGCGGCTGTGATCGAAGAGAACGCCAGCCAGATGTTCGCCTACACCGGCTTCACCAGCGGATCCACCAATCCGGTGATGCCCCTGATCAATGCCAACAAC
>CAZYQJ010000768.1:0-2785 GCA_964649925.1 uncultured Litorilinea sp. | reverse complement strand
ACGATCAGCTGGCGTTTGCCGCCCACGGCCATCCCCTTCAGGCCCAGATCCCAACCTGCAATGCGCTGGCCCATGCCGACGTTGAACTCGTCGGGCCGCCCTCGATCCAGCGAACTGTCAAACTTGCCGCCATCCGCCAGCCAGCCGGTGTAGTGGATCACGACCTCCTGGCCGGGCATGGGCGTTGGGCCATCGCCCACCACGATATCGGCGTATTGCAGCCCCTGGGGCGTGGTGATATAGGCCGAGGCGTCTATGGGGGTGGGGGCGTCGGGTGCGGCATCGACAATCTCGACCAACTCCACGTCAAAGATCAAGGTCGCGTTGGGCGGGATCACGTCGCCGCGACCTACTTCCCCATACGCCAGATCAGGCGGGATCACCAGGATGGCCTGGCCGCCCTGGTTCATGAGCGCGATCCCCTCGTCCCAACCGGCGAGGACCTGGCCTGCGCCGAGCACAAAGCGGATCGGGTCGCGGCCTTCGGAGGTGTCGAATACGGTTCCATCTTGGAGCGTGCCGGTGTAGTGGACGACCACGACCTGGCCGGGACGTGGTTGGGGGCCGCCGCCCGCCACCACTTCAGTATATTGCAAGCCGCTGGCCGTGATGACGGTGTCACCGGCGCTGAACGGGGTGGGTGACGCCTGGGGCTGTGCCGGTGGGGCCGGTGTGTCGGTGGCGGTAGGCTGTGCCTGGGCAGCGGGTGTCGGCGTGGGGGGCGAGGGGTCGCGGCCACAGGCCATGACGACCAGCGCGCAGAGGCTGGTCAACGCCAGCCGCCACAGGATCGAGGCGATGCGCGGCATGGGACAAAGGCTCCTTATCAGGTATCGGATGGGGATGTGGTAGAAGCAGCGGCGTGAAATGGACGGTCTGCATCGGGCCACGGGCCAGGAGGCTCCGCCGGGAGGAAGACCCATTTCTCCTCGGTTTTGAAGATGCGCAGCCCGCGCGCCTGATAGTTGGCGAGCGCACTGGGGTGATCCAGGGTACAGGTGTGGACCCAGACGCGTCTCGCGCCCATATCCCAGCCGCGTTCGATGGCCTTGGTGAGCAGATAGCCGCCGATGCCCTGACCGATGAACTGCGGCAGCAGACCGAAATAGACGATCTCAACATGGTCGCCGCGCTGCCGTTCTAGCTCGACATATCCGGCAGGCGTGCCGCGCTGATAGGCAACCCAGGTTTCCACCTCAGGCCGGTCGAGATAGGCCATCCAACTTGCATAGTCCCAGTGAAGGCGGTCGCGCCAATGCCAGTCGCCGCCGACCGCGGTGTAAAGAAAGCGGTTGAACTCCGGCGACGGGATCTCCGCCCGGCGGATCTCGACCTGGTCGGGCTGGCGGCGCGCGGGGCGCAGTTGCGAGCGATCGGTCATTTCAAGGTAATAGATGGTGACGCTGCTATGCATACTCATGACACAACACTGTATCACCCATGCAGGTTCGCCGCAAAGTCTCGCAGAAGGGAGTGGGGAGTAGGGAAGTGGAGGCAGAGGTTTGTTTCAGACCACATCGTTAGCCGTCCATGCGGGACAGCATGCCCGACATACGACTTTGCTGTCCATCTGCCTACTGCCTACCTGCCTACTGCCCTGCTTCTGCCCCTACTCCCTACCTCTCTACCTGCCTACTCCCCATCACAGCAGCAGGCCCGCGGACAGCGCCAGGCTGAAGAGCAGGCTGAGCCGGGCTGTCCCGGCCAATGCGGTGTTGAGCGTGGGGCCATCCACCGCACTGGTGATGGTCTGCCAGAGACGCACGGCCAGCGGCAGCGTGAGCCAGGGCAGCAGCAGCCAGGTGTCCCAACGTTGCATCCACAGCACCACCAGGGTGAGATAGGCGACGACGAGCAGCAGCAGATATTCGACCTGCGTCCCTGGCCGCCCCAGGCGTACAGCCAGGGTTATCTTTCCGGCGTGGCGGTCGGTCTCGATATCGCGCAGGTTGTTGACGACGAGAATGGCGGTAATCAGCGCGCCTACGGGGAGGGAAACGATCAGGGCATCGAGCGTAAAGCGCAGCGTCTGCACGTAGGCGGTCCCCATCACGGCGACCGGGCCAAAGAAGATGAAGACAAACAGGTCGCCCAGCCCGATATAGCCAAAGGGCTTGGGGCCGCCTGTGTAGGCGATCGCGGCCAGGATGGAGGCCACGCCGATCGCCAGGATGGGCCAGCCGCCCACAATGATCAGATAGAGGCCGATGATTGCGGCCGCACCAAAGATGACCCCCATGCCCCAGCGCATGGCCGCAGGGGAGATCAGCCCGCTGGCGGTAGCGCGCGTGGGGCCGATGCGGTCGGCGGTATCGGCCCCTTTGATGTGGTCAAAATAGTCATTAGCGAAATTGCTGCCGATCTGGAGCAGCAGCGCAGCCAGCAGCGCAGCCAGGGCCGGTCCCGGTGCAAAGCCGCCTTGCGACGCGGCCAGGGCGCTGCCGACGATCACCGGGCTGATCGAGGCGGGCAGGGTCTTGGGGCGCGCCGCCAACCACCAGGCGCGCAGGGGTGATGGGGCCGCAGCAGTGCTCATCGAGGGGCTATCGGGCGCGTATCCAGTGGACGACGGAGAGGATCTCCGCGTCGCTCAGGCTGGGACGTCCTCCGCTGGGGGGCATGACTACGCCGGTTGTGTTGCGCGGGTCGTCGACCGCCACCCCCTGGCGGATCAGCGCCAGGACGTCGGCGTCTGTGCCGGTGTTGACCAACTCCGAATCGACCAGGTTCTTACCCAGGTTGGGCACCCCGCGCGCGTCCACGCCATGACAGGCCGCACAGCTTG
>CAZYQJ010000767.1:0-2789 GCA_964649925.1 uncultured Litorilinea sp. | reverse complement strand
CATCCTGGTTGAACAGCACCCAAGTGCCTGCCCGCATATGGCGCAGATGCCGGTTCATGGTGTCCTGGTTCAGACAGAGCAGCAGATCGAGGGTATCGCCGTGGCTATAGAGCGGGTGATTGGCGGCGCGCAGCGTGAGCAGGATATGCCCGCCGCGGATCAGGGATTGATGGGCATTGTAGGCGTACATGTGGATCCCGCGGCGCGCAAAGGTGCGGGCGAGAATATTGCCGGGGGTGGCAATGCCCTGTCCGGCAGCACCGCCAATGCCGATCACGAAATCGAAAACCGTCGACTTCATGGGACCTCCTTTGAGAAGGGTTGCGAGGATGCATACCGATGGCGTACCCGCCGGGGGACGCCAGTTTCACATGGTGATGAACGATTGGACAGAAAGCGGAATGTTCGAACTGCGCGATGATAGGGAGCAGCGCACGCCTATCTTATCACCATCTCTTGCGTAGAGCAACAGCGTTCCAAACCGCAGGATGAGCCTTGATTGATGTGCGCAAAAAGGGGTGGGCGGGTTGCTTTCTAGGGAAATTTGTGCCACTATTGTGCCTGTCTACGCGGCAGCGCATACATAGCAAGCCTAAAGGGTCCGATGGCGCCACTCCAGCTTTTTCTGTTTGGCCCGCCGCGGCTGGAACGGGACGGTCAGGCGATCAACATCACGCCACGCAAGGCGATGGCGCTGTTGGCTTATCTCGCCGTCACTAGCCAGCTGCATAGCCGTGACGCCCTGGCAACGCTCTTTTGGCCGGAGAGCGACCAGGCCTTTGCCCGCGCCAGCCTGCGGCGCACGCTCTACCTGCTGCAGCAGGCCTTACCCCAACCTCTGCTCATCGTCAGCCCTGAAACGATCCGGATCGATCCCCAAGCGGGGCTGTGGGTGGACGCTGTGGCTTTTCAGGCCGCTTTGGATGCCGACCTGCCCTCACAGCCGCCCAGTGATTCACTAGATGCCGCTTGCCTCGACCGGCTGGCGGCGACGGCGGCCAGCTATGTGGATGATTTCATGGCGGGTTTTTCGCTGGACGACTGCCCAGAGTTTGACGAATGGCAGTTCTTCCAGCGTGAGGGGCTGCGCCACTCGTTGGGTCTGGTGCTGCACCAGCTTCAACATGCCGCAACGCAAGCCCAACAGTGGGGATCCGCCATCGACGCTGCACGTCGCCGCCTGGCGTTGGACCCGCTGCATGAGCCGGTGCACCGAGATTTGATGCTGCTCTATGGGTGGGCGGGCCAACAGGCCGCGGCCTTGCGCCAGTATCAGGAGTGCCGCCGGTTGCTCCAGAAGGAACTTGGCGTTGAGCCTGATGCCGAAACCGAGCAGATCTATGAGCGGATCCGCACCAAGCGAACACCTCCGCCGCCGGGACAGCCGCGGCAGGGCATCGGCGAAGGGAATGTCGAGACGCCGGACACCGCGCCGCTTGTGATCGATCGGAACGGGGTAAACGGCAACGGGAAGGGCTGGGAACCACCATCTGTCGGGGGCGCACTTCCCACCTCGCTCTTTGCCCTTCCCACCCCGGCGACAGCGTTTGTCGGTCGCGAGCGAGAAGTGGCTGGCATCATCCAGTCCTTGATGAACCCAGAGTGCCGATTGTTGACCTTGGTCGGGCTGGGCGGCATCGGCAAAACGCGGCTGGCGATCCAGGTGGCGCACCTCATGGCATCGGCGGAGAGCCCCTCCCTGTTTCCGGATGGCATCGTCTTTGTGCACCTTGCCGCCGTGAGTGAGGCCGCGGGCATCATTCCGGAGATTATGTCGGCAGCGGGGTGGCGCATCGCCATCGAGATCCCCCTGCACCAACAACTGATGGCGATCCTGCGCTCGCGGCGGATGCTGTTGGTGTTAGACAATTTTGACCACCTACTGGACGCTGCGGAACTGATCAGCACGATGCTGGCCCATGCGCCCGCGCTCAAGATTTTGGTGACGAGCCGTGTCGCTGTGCCGCTGGCCGAGGCCTGGTTTTACCCGCTGGGGGGGATGTCGTTTCCACCGGGTGAAGGCGAGGTTGGCGTCGACCGTTATGAAGCTGTGGAGTTGTTTGTACAGTGTGCGCGGCGTGCGCGGCCCGACTTTGCACTGGATCGGTCGATTGAACCAGTGACCCGCATCTGCCGCCTGGTCACGGGGATGCCGTTGGCAATTGAACTCGCAGCGGCCTGGCTGCGCGCCTTGCCGGTCGAAGCTGTGGCATCGGAGATTACGCGCGGGCTGGATATCCTCAGCAGCCGCTATACCAACCTGCCCCCGCGACACCGCAGTATGCGTGTCGTGCTGGACCAGTCGTGGGCGCTCCTGGCCCCAGCCGAACGCGAGGTGTTCCGGCGGCTGGCTGTGATGCGCGGCAGTTTCCGGCTGGAGGCCGCTGTTTACATCGCTGATGCCACGCTGCCGATCATTACTGACCTGGTTGAAAAATCGCTGCTGGTAGTCGAAGGTGACCGCTATACCATGCACGAACTTCTGCGCCAGTTCGGGGTCGAAAAGCTTCAGCAATCACCCGCTGTGGAGCAGGAGGCATATGACCGGTACAGTGCCTACTATCTGGGTTTTCTTGAATCCCTGATGGAGCCCACGGCGAGCCGGTGGCAGCCTTCGGCGTTGGCTGAAGTTGATGCAGAGGCCGATAATATTATGGGAAGCTGGCAATGGCTGCTGGCCCAGGGCGATCTGGAGGCATTGCAGCGCACCTTCTACGGCTATAAGCAGTATCTTTGGCTGATGGGCGGGGTGCAGACCGGTCTGCACCACTTTCGCAGTACCTAGCGTA
>CAZYQJ010000766.1:0-2795 GCA_964649925.1 uncultured Litorilinea sp. | reverse complement strand
GCGCGTGATGCCGCCAAAGATGTTGATCAGCACAGCCTTGACCCGATCATCGGCCAGGATGATGCGCAGCGCGGCCGCGACTTTGTCGGACTGCGCGCCGCCGCCGACGTCGAGAAAGTTGGCCGGTTCGCCGCCGTAGAGCTTGACGATATCCATGGTTGCCATGGCGAGACCTGCGCCGTTGACCATGCAGCCGATTTCGCCGTCGAGGTTGATATAGTTGAGGCCAAAGCGCCGCGCTTCAATTTCGGAGGGGTCTTCTTCGTCGGGGTCGCGCATGTCGGCGATATCGGGATGGCGGAAGAGCGCGCTATCGTCCACGGCGATCTTGCCGTCTACCGCCAAGAGTTTGCCCTCGCCGGTAATGACCAGCGGGTTGATCTCGGCTAGGCTGGCATCGGTATCGATATAGGCTCGATAGAGCGACTGGGCAATGGCGGTAAAGGCGCGCAGGTGTTCTTTGGGCAGCCCAATCCCGTCCGCCAGGATACGGGCCTGGTACTCGCGCAGCCCCAGGAAGGGATGCACGGCAACGGTGATGATCTTCTCCGGGGAGGTGGCGGCGACTTGTTCAATTTCGACACCGCCTTCGCTGCTCGCCATGATGACCACCCGACGCCGGGCGCGATCGAGGACAGCACCGAGGTAGATTTCTTGCTGAATATCGGCTGCTTCGTCCACCAAGACTTTTTTGACGGTCAGACCCTTGATGTTCATGCCCAAGATGTCGGTGGCGCGGGCTTCGGCCTCATTGGGGGTTGTTGCCAGTTTGATGCCCCCTGCCTTGCCGCGACCACCGACCAGAACCTGGCTTTTCACCACAACCGGCCCGCCCAAGCGAACGGCGATATCGCGGGCTTCGGTGGGGGTGGACGCTACTTCGCCTCTGGGGATGGGGATGCCCGCCTTGGCGAAGATGCGTTTTGATTGGTATTCGTGTAAATTCAAGGTCGATCCTCCTTGGCGACATAAAGGGACGCATGATGGAAAGCCTGTGCGGAGGATGGATAGCTGCGTTGCTGACGGCGGAGAGCCGTGCGGCATACCTGTGTGGACGGTGCAACAGTGACGAGTGCTACGTTGTTAAGGGGTGAGCGTCCGATATCAAAGGCATTATAGACGTGCGTTTTCAGAATCAGCAAATCTCCCGGCGATTTTCAGCCTGGTTGCGCGGCGGGTCTAGCGCGCTGTGCTGCCGGTTTTAGCCATTCGTATGGGCAGACGTATAATCGCAGGTGGAGATAGCATGAATCAAGGTTGGTATACCTATTGTCCTTATTGCGCTGCCCGGCTGGAACCCCGCCATCGATTTCAGCGCATCCGGCCTACCTGTCCAGACTGCGGGTATGTCCAGTTTCGGGATCCAAAGGTCGCGGTCATTGGGCTGGTGACGTGGCAGAGCCATGTGCTTTTGATCCGCCGCGGCGTGGAGCCGATGGCAGGGCTGTGGGCGCTGCCGGGCGGCTATATGGATGCGGGCGAGATGCCGGAACATGCGCTGGTGCGTGAACTCCAGGAAGAAGTGGGGATCACGGTCCGGGTGGAACGGCTGCTGGCGATCTACCCGATGGTCGGGCGCGGGGAGACGAGCAGCGGGATTGTGCTGGCCTATCATGCTACGGTGGAAGGGGTCAATCCGCCGCCGTTGGCATGCGACGACGACGCCTGTGACGCGGCGTGGCTGCGCGCCGACCAACTGCCGGATGACCTGGCCTTTGAATCGACTGTGACGCTGCTTGCCGAATGGCAGCGGAACGGCCTGAAGGATGATCAGAGTTCCTGACCGGGCGGTTGCCTTGTGGCAGTCCGTCAGGTTGAGTGAAGCGAGTCGATGATGGATGAGATGCAGACGGCCCAACCTGCCTCTGATGAGGCGCGGGCGGTGCAAACACAGACCTATTTGATTACAGGGGGAGCCGGTTTTCTGGGGATCAACCTGGCGCGTTATCTGCTGGCGCGCGGCCATCGCGTGGTCTCTTTGGATATCGCGGCATTTGATTACCCGGAGCGCGATGTCGTGACCGAGATTCGTGGCGACATCCGCGATAAGGCGACGGTGGATCGGGCCATGGACGGGGTGGACGTGGTGATACACACCGCGGCGGCCCTGCCGCTCTATTCGCCGGAGGAGATCTATTCTACCGACATCGAAGGCATTCGCGTGGTGCTCCAGTCTGCTTTGGAGCATCAGGTGGAGCGCGTGGTGCATATTTCTTCCACTGCGGTCTATGGGATTCCGGACCATCACCCGATCTATGAGGATGACAGGCTGGAGGGGGTCGGCCCCTATGGCGAGGCTAAGGTAATCGCCGAGCAGATCTGCCAGGAATACCGGGACCGGGGGATGTGTGTGCCGATCATCCGGCCCAAGTCGTTTGTGGGGCCAGAGCGGCTAGGCGTCTTTGCGCTGTTGTACGACTGGGCCAAAGATGGGCACAACTTCCCGATGCTGGGCAGCGGCAATAACCGTTACCAACTGCTGGACGTGGAAGACCTCTGCGACGCCATTTATCTGGTGGCGACGGGGGACTGTGCCCAGGTCAATGATGTGTTCAACATCGGGGCCAAGGAATTTACGACGATGCGCGAGGACTATCAGGCGGTGCTTGATTATGCGGGACATGGCAAGCGCATCGTGCCACTCCCGGCTGCGCCCGCGATCTGGACGCTCCGCATCCTGGAGAAGTTGAAACTGTCCCCGCTCTATCGCTGGGTCTATGAGACGGCGACCGAGGATTCGTTTGTCTCGATTGACAAGGCTGAGCGGGTGCTGGGATTCACCCCCAAGTATTCCA
>CAZYQJ010000765.1:0-2808 GCA_964649925.1 uncultured Litorilinea sp. | reverse complement strand
ACCCGTCTTATCTCAACCTGGTGGGCCGGGTCGAGCAGATGGCGATGATGGGCGCGCTCATCACCGATTTTACGCTCATCAAACCGGGGGTGCTGCACCGCGCCAATGGCGGCTATCTCATCCTGGATGCGCTCAAGGTGCTGACCAGCCCCTATGCCTGGGAAGGGCTAAAGCGCGCCCTGCAGTTTCGTGAGGTGCGGATCGAGTCCCCTGTCCAGATGCTCAGCCTCACCAGTACTGTGTCGCTGGAGCCGGAGCCGATCCCGCTGGACATTAAGGTTATCCTCCTGGGTGACCGTCAGTTGTACTATGCGTTGTCCCAGTTGGATTCGGACTTCAACGAGTTATTCAAGGTGGCGGCGGATTTTGACGACGAATTTAAGCGTGATGACGAAACCACACGTCAGTTTGCACGCATGATCGCTTCGGTCGTGCGCCGGGAGGATTTGCTGCCCTTTGACCGCTCGGCGGTCTGCCGCGTCATCGAACACGCCGCGCGGCTGGTCGGCGACTCCGAACGCGTCACCGCCCAGGTGCAGACGATTGTCGACCTGCTGCAAGAGGCTGACCATTGGGCCAGGCGTGAACAGGCCGAGTTGGTCAGCGCCGCCCATGTACAGCAGGCGATTGACGCCCAGATCTACCGTTCCGACCGCATTCGCAACCGGATGCAGGAGGAGATGCTGCGCGAGACGGTCTTGATCGACACCGAGGGGGCTGAGGTGGGCCAGATCAACGGGCTGTCCGTTCTCTTGTTGGGGACGTTCAGCTTTGGCCGCCCCACGCGCATCACGGCCACGGTACATATGGGCAAGGGTGAGGTGATCAACATCGAGCGAGAGGTGGAGTTGAGCGGCCCGCTCCACTCCAAGGGCGTGCTGATCCTGGCGGGGTTCTTGCGCAGCCGTTACACCAAAGAGTACCCGCTTTCGCTGGGAGCCAGCCTGGTCTTTGAGCAGTCGTATGGGGGCGTGGACGGCGACAGCGCATCCTCCGCCGAGTTATACGCGCTGCTGTCGGCCATCGCCAACGTCCCGATCAAACAGTCTTTTGCCGTGACCGGGTCGGTCAACCAACTGGGTGAAGTGCAGGCGATTGGCGGCGTCAACGAGAAGATCGAGGGCTTTTTTGACCTTTGCAAGGCGCGCGGGTTGACGGGCGATCAGGGGGTCTTGATCCCCCAATCGAATGTCAAGCACCTCATGCTGCGCCAGGATGTCGTGGATGCCGTGGCCGCGGGACAGTTTGCAATCTACCCTGTCTCTACTATTGATGAGGGCATCGAGATACTGACCGGTATCCCGGCAGGGCAGCCCGACGAAAACGGCGAATACCCTGAAGGGACGATCAACCGCATGGTCATGGACCGTCTGGCCGAACTGGCCGAAAAGAGCAAGGCGCTGGCGGAGGAGCCGCAGCGCACACGTGAGAAAACAAAAGAGGCTGCCGCGCGCAAAAATACGGATGATGAAAAAGCCTGAACGAATGGCAGGCCCCTTGATAGAATAGAGAGGAAATCTGGCACGCATGACTGAAGCTGCCATCCCTGAACGCACGGAACGCATTGTCGTCGCCCTGGATGCCTCCCCCCAGAGCATGGCCGCGCTCAAAGCCGCGGTCGAACTGGCCGCGGTCATGGAGGCTGAGGTAGAAGGGCTGTTTGTCGAGGACATTGACCTGCTGCATCTCTGTGATTTTCCATTTTGTTACGAGATCGGCTCCTATACCGCCACGCTGCGCCGCACCGATAACCGGGGCATGGAACGGCAACTGCGCGTGGTGGCGACCACTATCCGCCAGACCATGGAGCGGGTGGCGGCCCAGACGCCGGTGCGCTGGAGTTTTCGCGTCCGCCGCGGGCCGGTAGTCCAGGAACTGCTGGATGCCACCCAGGACGCCGCACTGATCAGCCTGGGCCGCGCCGGTCGCGTGCGCCGCAATGGCATCGTACAGGAGATTGCTGCCCCCCAACTGGTTCCCGGCGACATTGTGTTGGTGGAAGCAGGCAACCGTATCCCTGCTGATGGGCGACTACTTATCAGTGCGGGGCTGCAAATCCAAGAGGCCGCGCTCACAGGTGAATCTGTCCCCGTCACCAAACATGAAGAAAGCCTGGATGAGCAAGATGTAGCATTGGGCGACCGTCGCAACATGGTCTACATGGGTACGGAAGTCACCACGGGGCGCGGTGAATTTGTTGTGACCAGCACGGGCATGCAGACTGAGTTGGGGAAGATTGCCGATCTGATCCAAACTGTCCAGGGGGAAGAGACACCGTTACAACGACGTCTAGACCAATTGGGCAAACAGTTAGCAATTCTTGCGGTGGTGATTGTCATCCTGGTCTTTGTCTTGGGCATATTCCGCGGTGACTCCATTCATATCCTGCTGCTAACTGCCATCAGCCTTGCCGTGGCAGCTGTGCCCGAAGGGCTACCCGCGACGGTTACCATCGCGCTTTCTTTGGGCGCACAACGCATGTTGCAGCGCAAAGCACTCATCCGCAAGTTGCCCGCGGTGGAAACACTCGGCTCAGTCACCGTCATCTGCTCGGACAAGACCGGCACCCTGACAGAAAATCGCATGACGGTCACGGTGTTGGATATTGCGGGGACGCAACTCGAACTCCAGGGAGAAAAGGCTCTCCCGATCCCAAACCTGCACGATAAGCCAGGTCTCGCCTTTCTCTTGGCTGGTGCAGCCCTCTGTAACGATGCCCAACCCAAATCTGCAGAGACCGAAAGCCCCGACGAGATCTTGGGCGATCCCACTGAGGTTGCGCTCGTCGTGGCAAGCAACCGTCAGGGC
>CAZYQJ010000764.1:0-2810 GCA_964649925.1 uncultured Litorilinea sp. | reverse complement strand
CGCACCCGGCCCGTATGTCCTGCGGCTCACAGCCGACGACGGCGACCTGAGCGCGTGGGGTGAACTCACCGTGACGGTCAACCCGGCCCCGTCCATCAACCAGCCGCCCAGCGTGCAGGTCGGCCCGGACCAGACGGTGACACTGTCTGCGGGCGCGTCGCTCACGGCAACGGTCAGCGATGACGGGCTGCCCAACCCGCCCGGCGCACTCACGTTAGCGTGGGAAAAGATCAACGGCCCAGGAGAGGTCACCTTCGCCAGTGACGACGCTGCCGACACTAGCGCGTCCTTCTCCGCGCCTGGTCCATATACGCTGCGCCTGACCGCCAGCGACGGCGATCTGAGCGCATCGGATGAACTCACCGTCACCGTGCAAGCAGATGCGCCGCTTGCCCCCATCATCATCTCGTTCAGCCCGACTAGCGGCGAGGTGGGCACGGAAGTCACGATCACGGGCATCCGTTTCACCGGCGCGACCCAGGTTGCGTTCAACGGCAGCACGGCTGCGTTCACCGTAGACTCTGACACGCAGATCCGCGCCACTGTCCCCACAGGAGCGACGACAGGCCCGCTGCACGTCACCACACCCCAGGGCAGCGCGTTAAGCGGCGACAGCTTCACCGTGACTGGTCCCTCCGCGACCAATCAGCCGCCGAGGGTGCAAGCTGGCGCAGATTTGACGGTCATCTTGCCCAACAGCGCCACGCTGGCCGCCACCGTCACGGATGATGGGCTGCCCAACCCGCCCGGTGCGCTCGGCCTGCAATGGGACAAGATGAACGGCCCCGGCAGCGTCATCTTTGGCAGCCCGCAAAGCGCCCAGACGACAGCCACCTTCTCCGCGCCCGGCGTCTACGTCTTGCGGCTGACCGCGCGTGACAGCGCCCTCAGCGCATGGGATGAACTCACCGTCACCGTGTACCCGGAGCCGTCGGCTTTTGGTGACTTCTACTTTGTTTCCCTGGCATCCAGTGCCACCCTGGGGAACATGAGCGTCAAGGATGATGACATCCTGGCCTTTGACACCAACACAGAGAACTGGTTCCTCTATTTTGATGGGTCCGACGTAGGGCTGAGCGCGACCGATATCAATGCTTTCGAAATCCTGATGGACGGTTCGCTGCTGTTGAGCTTCAACACGACGATCACGATCCAGGATATGACCATCACGCCAGTAGATATCGTACACTTTGCGCCGGATTCGCTGGGTATCCGCACCCAAGGTACGTTCACCTGGTTCTTCCGCGGGGCCGATGTCGGCCTCTCGAACACGACCGACCATGTCATTGATGCCTTTACGCTGGCCGATGACGGCGACCTGATCCTCGGCCTCGCAGGCACGTTCAGCGTACCTGGCGTCACTGGGCGCGACGAGGACTTGCTGCGGTTCACGCCCAACCAGCCGGGCGACTACAGCAGCGGCGTCTTCTCTCTCTACTTCGATGGGTCGAATGAAGGGCTTGGCGAATCGAGCAATGAAGATATTTGGGGCGTCTGGCTGGACCCGGCCAGCACAGATATTTATCTGACGACCAAGGGCAGCTTTAGCGTACCCGGTCTCAGCGGTGCGGGCAGCGATATTTTCATCTGCACGCCTGCTTCAGCGGACACAGCCGCGGGTTGCACCTACAAGCCGTTCTGGAATGGGGCCGCTTTCGGGCTATCCGGTCAGATCATCGACGGCTTCAGCCTGGATCCGAAGGGTCAAAAGATGGCCGTCGCACTGACCATCCTGTCAGAATCAGAGTCTCCAGACGACGAGGGCGGTACACAGGATCCCGAAGAATCCGAGGAAGACTTTATCGACCCAGATGATCTGCTCCCCCGTCTCTACTTCCCCGCGATTGGACACGGGGAGTAGGCCCGACCCGCTATCCAGAGCAATGGCTGCCACCCAGCACGTCGGGGAAGCAGCCATTGCTGATTCTTCCCTTGTGAGAGTGGTTTCCACCGGAACCTCCATGCCTGTCACAGAATCTGCACTATTGACAGTTCGCTGTCAGTTAGAGTACATTACGACAGCAAGACGAACGACGGTGTTGCTCAGGAGTCAAGATCGGAGCGACTGCCCGGCTCAGGCGCGACCATCCATTCTGAGTATCGCTACGCATTGGAACCCAGCCGGTTGTCACAATCGTTTATTGTGTGCAGATGAGTGGTATGGACTGCGTGTAACGTTTCGCGTTTTGCGACGCCAGCGCGATCAGGCAAGATCGCCTTACACATTGCCTCCTATAAGCGCACCACATCCATTTCCTGGATATCTACGGCCCATCGACCCGCGCTTAGCTCTCTATTGCCCGACGCGCCAGAAGGGGAGGGAACAAGCGGTTACTGGCCTCGGTGGGGTTATCTCCATTGGGGAGGTTTGCGGCATGGGCGGGGATGCCATACGCAGGCGCTATGTAGGGCAGGACCGCTTGCCGTCGATTTCAGAAACCGGTTACTCACTCAACCAGCTTCGAATGCACGAGTCCCAAAGAAGCGTATCCCTTGGTGAAGACGTCCTGGTTGCGCTCCTCACACGAGCGCAACAGGATTCGGATCCAAGCGCATTTGCGGAGCTATACGATCTCTTTTCCAACCGGATTTTCCGGTCGGTGTTGACGCGCGTGGGAAACTGGGAACTGGCGGAAGAGATCACCCATCAGGTGTTTGTACGCCTGATCGAAAAAATTGGCCTGTACCGGATTGCCCCCGCCAACAACGTCCCTATCTTTACCGCCTGGCTCAACCAGGTGGTCCGCAATCTGACCACCGATACACTGCGTACTAGCAAGTGGACGCAGCACACGGCTTTGGACGACGCG
>CAZYQJ010000763.1:358-2817 GCA_964649925.1 uncultured Litorilinea sp. | reverse complement strand
AATCTGGATGGAGAACGACTCTGGCAGTTCCAGGTGCCCTTTTACAAACGCAGTGGGATCATCCGCGTCTTGCTGGCTGCAGACCTCAACGGCGACGGGCAGGACGAGATCATCGCTGGGGCCGAAAACTGGCATTACTACGTGCTGGACCAGCAGGGGAGCAAGTTGTGGCACTTTGAAAGCGTTCATGCCTCGACCGCGGGTGCGGTAGCCGATATCGACCAGGACGGTCATCTCGAACTGATCGCCGCCACCGAATACTATTGGTGGTTTGGCGTCTCACACGAGGGCCAAAAGAAGTGGCAGCACAACACAACCCTGGGGCCGGGCGTCAACCATGTGGCGACGGCACGCCAGGCGGATGGCACGCATCTGGTCGCCTTTGGCTGTCGCGATGGCACGGTGCAGGTGGTGGATGCGCAAGGGACACTGCGCTCTGTGCTGCCCACTGCGGATTCCATCACCGGGCTGGCCGCGGCGGATGTGGACGGGGACGGCGACCAGGAATTCCTGGTCGCCAGCGCAATCCAGAATGTCTATGCGCTCAAGGGCGACGGCGCGCTGGCCTGGCGGCGCGGCACCGAGACACCGCCTGCCCATCTGCGCGTGGACCCGAACGGCGCAGCCCCGGTCACGCTGGCAGCCGGGTGCGATGGCCATCTGCAGTGGCTCGACCACACGGGACAGCCGATTGGCGAGGCTTGGATGGGCGAGTCCGCGACGGCGCTGACCTTGATCCCCTACAACGACGGCTCACTGGTGGTGGCGGCGCTCCCCCAGCGCGGCCTGTGCGCCTGGCGCGGGGTGTGAGATGCGCGCCTTAACGCTGACCGCAGGCTACTATCAGCAGTTTGACGCCGACCTGCGCCGCGACGTGCCCGGCGAAGGCTATGGCGGTTGGCAGCGCGCACCGCTCACGATCGACTTGGACTCCACGGCGTTGGTGGTTATGCATGCCTGGAACCACGGCAGCGCACAGCAGTATCCCGGCTGGTATCGCGCTGTAGAGTACATCCCACGGTCCAATGCGATCCTGGCCGAGGTCTTTCCGCCGCTGCTGGCCGCAGTGCGCGGCGCGGGGATGACGCTGCTGCATGTGGTGGGCGGTGGCGGCTACTACCGCCATTTGCCCGGCTATCGCCGCGCTGTCGAACTGGCCGGGCCGGAACCTCCGCTGCCGGGCGTACCACCCAACCCCACGCTCGACAGCCTGCGCGCCTTTCGCCGCCGCGCCGTCTTTGTGGGCGCACATAACCAAGCCGATGTAGATCGAGGCTTTGCCGCGCTGGACTTTCCCGACGCGGCCCGGCCCCAGGACGACGAAGGCATTGCCGAGAACGCACATCAACTGACCGCGCTGTGTGTGGAAGGCGGTATCAACCATCTGATCTATGCGGGGTTTGCCGTCAACTGGTGCCTGTTAATGTCGCCGGGCGGCATGGTGGATATGAACCGGCGCGGGGTCATGTGTTCGGTGCTGCGCCAGGCGGTGACCGCGGTCGAAAACCGGGAATCGGCGCGCTGCGAAGCGCACAAAGAGGAGGCTCTCTGGCGCATCGCCCTGGCCTTTGGCTTTGTGTTTGATGTCGATGACCTGATCGCCTCATTGAAAGAAGTCTGATGTCGTATCAGTTGATCGGCCAACCGTGCCGTAACTTCAACATCCTGGGCAGCACGACGCTGATCGACCCGGTAGACGGGCGCGAGAAGGTGGCGCTCTCCAACTTCGCCGCCGGGGCCACCGGCAACCTGATCCTGATCGACCCGCAGACCGGGGCGGGTGAGTCGATCCCCTTGCCCGGCGATGAAGGGGCTTGGGCGCTGCTCAACCTTGACGACGAGACGCTGCTGGTGGGCACCTGCCCGCATTCAGGCTATCTGCACCGGCTGGAACTGCGTACCCGCACCTGGGCCGAGCCGCTGCGTGACGCGGGCGAGACCTACATCTGGAACCTATGCCGGGGCAGTGACGGCCTGGTCTATGGCGGCACCTATCCCGGCTGCGTGCTGCTGCGCTATGACCCCGCCGCACACCGGCTGGACAACCTGGGGCGCATGTCGCAACACCCCGACAACCTGTACAGCCGTTACGTCTACGCTGTGGGCGATGCCATCCTGGTCGAATGTTGGTCGGCGGTGCATCACCTGACGCTGTGGGACACACGCACGCAGACGGCGTGTCCCTTTGGCCGCCCAGGGGCCAAAGTCAAGGCTGTGACCGGAGAGTTCCTCTGCACCGAAACCGACGGGGAACTGGATTTCTATGATGCGACCACACTGCAGCCCATCGCAGCGGCGCCGGATCGCCTGTCCACCGAGCCTACTCTGCCCTACAGCGGCAGCCGCCATGTGCTGGCGTTGCAGGACGGGCGCACATTTGCTGTGCGCGGCCAGGACTACTATCTCCTGGCCGGCTCCGACCCGCGTCCGCCGCTGCACCCGATCCCCACCCCCAAGCC
>CAZYQJ010000763.1:0-348 GCA_964649925.1 uncultured Litorilinea sp. | reverse complement strand
CCGACACGCATCCAGACCATTACTGTCGCGCCCGACGGCACAGTCTGGGGCGCGTGCGGCTTTGGGCAGACGATCTTTTCCTGCCACCCGCAGACCGGCGCCTACTGGAATTCCGGCGTGGTCTGCGACCAGGGCGGCGAGGTCTATGGCATGGCCTTTGCACGCGACCGGCTCTTTCTGTCGGCCTATTCCGGCGGCGACCACGTTGTCTACGACCCCAACCAGCCCTGGGACCAGGTCAACAACCGCAACCCACGCACGCTTCAACCGGTCGGCCCGTCGCTGATCCGCCCCGAAGCGCGCAGCGTCATCGGCCCAGATGGAGCCTTTTGGACCGGGTGGATGGCG
>CAZYQJ010000762.1:0-2820 GCA_964649925.1 uncultured Litorilinea sp. | reverse complement strand
ATCATCAGCGGGTTGGGCTTGCCCACAAAGAAGGGCGCGACCCCGCTCGCCGCCTCGATCAGCGCGGCCATTGCCCCGCACGCCGGTACGATGCCCTCCTCACTCGGTCCGGAAGGGTCCGGGTTGGTGGCGACAAAGCGCGCACCCGCCAAGATCAGCCGGATCGCCTGGGTGATGTGGGTGATGCTGTAGCTGTGTGTCTCCCCCAAAATCACGTAATCGGGATCGTGGTCGGTGATCACATAGCCGATCCGGTGAATGGCATTGGTCAGCCCGCTTTCACCGATCACAAACGCCTTGCCGTGTGGCTGCTGCGCCTGCACAAAGCGCGCCGTAGCGATGGTCGATGTAAAGATGCGCTCCTCCGGCACATTCAGCCCGGCAGTACGCAGCCGGTGTGCCAGGTCACGCGGGGTGTACATGGGGTTGTTGGTCAGGACCAAATACTCCAGCCCCAAGTCATTCAGTGTGTTGATGAACTCCGGCGCGCCGGGAATGGCTGTGCGCCCGCGCACCAGCACACCGTCCATGTCCATCAAGTAGTTCTGATAGGCGTGCATCACGTTTGTCCTTGCAAGCGGGCCAGCCGGTGGTAGATCGGGGCCAGCGCGGTATACGCATCGGCAAAGATGCAGGCAAGTTCGTCATAGAACGCAGCGCGCTCCGGATCGGGCAGCGTCGTCTCAGTGACGCGCGCCTTGCGCGCCGCCACATCCCAATCATACAGGCCTACGGCCACGCCACCCGCCACGGCTGCACCCCAGACCGTGGCCTCGCCTTTGAGCGCCAGGGTGTGGATAGGCAGTTGCAGACAATCGGCCAAAATCTGACGCCAGAGGGGGCTCTGGCTACCGCCGCCAATCAGCCGCATGGACTCTATGCCCTGCGCTTGGGCGCGTATGCCGTCCAGGATCAGGCGCAAGTTGAGCGCGACCCCTTCCAGCACCGCACGCGCCAACGCCGCGTTATCGCTGGGCATCGCCATCCCCAGCCAGCCCGCGCGTGCCAGCGGGTCCCAATGGGGGCTGCGCTCGCCCAACAGATAGGGCAAGAAGATCATCCCGCCTGCACCGGGCGCTGTGCCTGCCGCCGCTGCGTCCAAATCCAGCCCGTCCTGCTGAAGCAGCCGCCAGGCCCAGTCGCGCGCGCTGCACGCAGCCTGCATCGTGCCCATCGGGCAGTAGCGTTCGGGGTGCAGATGGTGGAAGGTGAAGGTGCGCTGCTGCGGGTCTAACACGGGTGCGGCGCTGCTGATGCTGATCCAGGCGGAACTGCCGAGCGAGCAGTAGGCATCCCCCGGCTCGACGACCCCTGCCCCCACCCCGGCGCATGCGCCATCGCCGCCGCCGATGACCACCGGCGTGCCCGCGGCCAGCCCGGTCTGATCTGCCGCGGCTGCGGTCACCCTGCCGACAACGGCTGTGGAGGCGTGAAGCGCGGGCAGGCGATCCCGCTCAATCGCCAGGACATCCAGAAACGGCTGGTACCACTCGCGGGCGGCCAGGTCAAAGAGCAGCGTACCGGATGCGTCCGAATAGTCTGTAGCGTACTCACCCGTCAGCCGGAGGACCACATAGTCTTTGGGCTGTAGAAAGCGGGCTGCGGCTGCATAGAGTTCGGGCTGGTGGTCGCGCAGCCAGAGGATTTTGGGCGCGCTGTAGGCCGGGCTGACGCGATGGCCGGTGCGGCGGTAGACTTCCCCGGCATCACAGGCCGCGGCCAGATAATCCGCCTGATCTTGGGCGCGCTGGTCGGCCCAGATGATGCAGGATCGGAGCGGCCGCCCATCGTGGCCGACTGCGACACAGCCCATCATCTGCCCGCTAAACGACAGCGCCGCGATCTGTTGGGGGGCAACGTGCTGGCGGGCAAGAAGCTGCCGGGTGGCCTGGCAGACGGCATGCCACCACTGATCCGGGTCTTGCTCGGCCCAGTTGGGCTGTGGATATGCCGTTGGATACCCGGCGAAGGCGCTGTCCACCAGGTCGCCTTGCGCGTCGAACAGGCAGGCCTTGTTGCCGGTTGTGCCCAGATCATGGGCCAGGATAAACGCGGGAGTTGCCATATGCTTGCGAGTATAACACCCGCTTAGAACGTTTGCCAATCACCCTATCCCAGCTTCCGAGCGGGTGAAATGCGGCGGCCACTCCAGAGAGGGTGTGGGCGGATATCCGCTGATTGCACAGCCACCCAATCTGTGCTACAGTTTCTAATGTCTTTTGATTTGCTTTCGAAACCCAGCCTCCCAATCTGCCGACTTGAAGATAATTGTGGCGTCATCAGGCGCGTTGGGCGGCTGCACCGGCAAGGATGCGTCTATGGCTCCATCTCCGAATCCCGGCACTGACCCACGTTCGGCCATGGTCGAGATAGCCCATCTCATGTATGAGCGCAGGCTCACCAACGCGGCGGGCGGTAACCTGAGCTGTCGGGTGGGCGATTATATTTACATCTCGCCGCGCTATCTTGGCAGCAAGCACCGCTGGAAGCTGCGCGAAAACATGATCCTGGTCTTTGACCAAGCGTACCAGATCGTGGAAGGCGACCCGGCCATGGTCAGCCGCGAAAGCCGGATGCACTTCGCCTGCTACCAAAACTTTCCAGAAGTCAACAGCGTGATCCACGCCCACCCGCAATATTTGACCGTGTTTGCCTCGGCGGGCGAACCAATCCCGCCAGTCAACCAGTACACCGAGAAGTTCGGCACGGTGGAAGTGGTGGCCAATCTGCCTGCCCACAGCCAAGACCTGGCCGATGCGGTGGTGGCTACGCTGCGCCCGCGCGCGGCGGCGCTTGCCAAGAACGGGCTGGGCGTGATCC
>CAZYQJ010000761.1:0-2821 GCA_964649925.1 uncultured Litorilinea sp. | reverse complement strand
CCGAATATCTGCCGCGCTTTGGCAAGATCCTCTACTTGCCCATCGGCTATCCGCGTGCGACATCGGTCCTGCAACCGGCGCTAGACGCGATCTGGATCGGCGATATGACCGCCGAAGAGGCGTTGACCCAGGCTGTGCCTGAGGCCAATGTCATCCTGGAAGAAGAACAGGCGCGCAGCTAAGCTTATGCGGAGGGTGGGGACGCGCGGTTCCCACCCTCCCTTTTGCTCATCGTGGGAGAAATCCATATGGCTACAGCCACTCGACCCATGACAACCGTCGCCCCAAGGTTAGGCTGGTTCAGTTCGCTGCCCAGCGTCACGCGCCGCACCATCACAGGGTATCTGTTTATTATGCCCTTTATCTTGGGGTTTTTGTTGTGGTTCCTGACCCCGGCCCTGGTCGCGGTCTGGTTGACTTTCACCGATTGGAACCTGATCCGCCCGCCGCGCTATGTTGGGTTGGATAACATTTTGCGGCTGGGCGGCGACAAGCTTTTCTGGCAATCGCTCAAGGTGACGACCCTCTACACCCTGGCTTCGGTGCCGCTGGGGTTGGTGTTGGCATTTGTGCTGGCGTTGCTCATCAACACCAAGGTCAAAGGGATTGCCTTCTTCCGCACCATCTACTATTTGCCCAGCATTGTGCCTGCCGTTGCCAGCGCCGTGTTGTGGGCCTGGATCTTCAACACTGAGTTTGGGCTGTTCAATGCGGTGCTGCGCTATTTTGGAATTTCACGCATCGCCTGGCTGCAAGACCCGACGTATGCCCTGTGGGCTTTGATCATCATGAGCCTGTGGGGGTTGGGCGGTGCCATGATCATCTATCTGGCTGGGCTGCAGGGCATCCCTGATGTCTATTACGAGGCCGCCGAGATTGACGGCGCAGGCCGATGGAACCAGATGTGGAACATCACCCTGCCGCTGCTGTCACCGGTGATCTTCTTTAACCTGATCATGAGCATCATCGGCACATTCCAGGTCTTTACAGCAGGCTTCTTGATCACCGATGGCGGCCCACAAAACGCCACACTTTTCTATGTGCTCTACCTCTATCGCAACGGCTTCGAATACTTGGACATGGGCTATTCGGCGGCGCTGGCTTGGGTGCTGTTCTTCATCATCCTGGTGCTGACCCTGCTGATCTTCCGGTATGTTGGCAGCATGGTGCACTATGAAGACAACACCTAAAACGCGTGTGACGGTTCAAGAACATGCGGAGATGACTCAATGAATAGTGTCGGACAACTTCCCCAACAGCCTGCAACGTCGCTGGCACGGGCATCTGCCGGTGCGCGCTGGGCCGCCCGACTCCGCAACGGCGAGTTTTGGTGGCGCGTCTTCATCTGGGTTGTGCTTGTGCTCGGTTCCATGGTCATGATCCTGCCCTTTCTCTGGCTGCTCAGCAGTTCGTTTAAGCCGGAGATGGACATTTTCCTCTTCCCGCCCAAGTGGATCCCAGACCCGTGGCGGCCACAAAACTATGTGGACGCCCTGACCTACAAGCCGTTCAACATCTACATCACCAACACGCTGATCATCGTGACGCTGAACCTGATCGCGATTCTCTTCACTTCATCGCTCTGCGCCTATGGCTTTGCGCGCATCCGCTTCTGGGGCCGCGATTTCTGGTTTGTGTTGGTGCTGTCGACGATGATGGTCCCTTATTTTGTTTTGATGGTCCCCCAGTTCGTGATCTTCAGCCGCTTGGGGTGGATCGACACTTTCTTGCCGCTGACCGTCCCGTTGTTCTTTGGGGGTGGTGCGTTCAACATCTTTCTCTTGCGCCAGTTTTTCCGCACCTTGCCGGAGGAACTGGCCGATGCTGCACGCATCGACGGCTGCAGTGAGTTCCGCATCTACTGGAACATCATGCTGCCGCTCGCCAAGCCTGCGCTGGCTGCGGTCGCGATCTTTACCTTCCTCAACGGTTGGAACGACTTCATCGGCCCGCTGCTCTATCTCAACTCACCGGAGAAGTTCACAGTCGCGATTGGGCTGGCGACCTTCCGCAGCGTCATGCGCACGCGCTATGACCTGCTGATGGCGGCGTCATCGGCCATGATTTTTCCGGTGATCGTGCTTTTCTTCTTTGCGCAACGTTACTTTATTCAGGGCGTGGTTATCAGCGGCCTGAAAGGCTAACGCCCTACACGAGGATTGAAGCGAACGAACATGAATATGCCTGCACTGCAGCCTGTCGCGCCGGGCGATATCCTCTCAGTCAACGGATTCTTGGGCCAGCGCTTTTGGGTGAACCAGGAACGGCGGCTCAAAGATGCGCTGCTCTCTGAGGAGTTTATCCGGCTGCACGAACGCAAGAACTATGACGGCTGGTTTTGGCTGGGCGAGCAGATTGGCAAGTGGCTGGATGCTGCCACCTACAGCGCGCTGATCTCACACGACCAAGCCCTCCTGGACCGGATACATGAGATCATCGAGCGGCTGGCCGCCAGCCAGGAAGAGAACGGATATCTCGGCATCACCCGCTCGTTCCATCGCACGCCCGTGCGCGGTATGGAACTCTATGAGATGTACTATGTGCTGCACGGGTTATTGGTCTGCCATGACCTGTTGCAGAGTGAAACCGCGCTCAATACGGCACGCCGCTTGGGTGATTACATCATTCAGCACTGGGGGGTGGAGCCGAGCCAATTCCCGCTGGTCGGTCCCTTCCCCGGCAACGGTCACGACGGCGGCGAAGGGACGCTGATCCTGGAGCCGATCGTGCTGTTGGGCATGGCGACGGGCGACCCGCGCTATGTCGCATGGGGCGAGGCGACCCTCGCCAAGTGGGATGAGTGGTGGGATCAATTCCCACA
>CAZYQJ010000760.1:0-2835 GCA_964649925.1 uncultured Litorilinea sp. | reverse complement strand
CGTTGACATCAAAGTGCCCGTGGCGCACAAGCTGGCGCGCCTGAGGGCGGCTGTCTGCAAAGCCCAAGCGATAGACCACGTTGTCCAGGCGGCTTTCCAAGATCGCAAGCAGGGTCGTGCCTGTCATCCCGGAGCGCCGCGAGGCATCCCGGAAATAGCGACGGAACTGCCGTTCCATCACCCCATAAATGCGCCGCGCCTTCTGCTTCTCACGCAACTGCATGCCGTATTCCGACACCTTGCGCCGGAACGTGGCCTTCTTGCCGTGTTCGCCTGGCGGATAGTTGCGGCGCTCAATTGCACATTTGGGCGTCAGGCAGCGCTCGCCTTTTAAGAAGAGCTTCTGCCCCTCCCGTCTGCACAACTTGCACACTGCATCGGTATAATTTGCCATCTTTCCTCCAGCAAATCCCTTCTTTGTTTCAACACCCCATTGGGAAATCGACCAATGGTGTCAGAGCAGGCAGCCGCCGGGCTGCCTGCTCAATGAGTTCGAGTCCACGCACACAGGGCCGGCGCAACCGGCATCCATCCCCGGCTAGACGCGGCGCTTCTTGGGCGGGCGGCAGCCGTTGTGGGGGAGGGGCGTGATGTCGGTAATCGACAACACCGTCAGCCCAGCGGCCTGGAGCGACCGGATCGAGCTTTCTCGACCTGGGCCAGGCCCCTTGACAAAAACGTCCACCTCACGCACGTTGTAATCGTTGCGCGCCGTCTGCGCCACGCTCTGCGCGGCCAACTGTGCGGCAAACGGGGTGGACTTGCGGCTGCCCTTAAACCCGGCGCTGCCGCTACTCGCCCAACAAAGCGTGTTCCCCTGTGTATCCGTAATGGTTACAATCGTATTATTGAACGACGCATGGATATGCGCTTGCCCATGCGGTACGTTTTTACGTTCACGTCGCACAGTGCGACGATCGCGGCGGCGTTGCGGTCGAGCCACGGTTACTCCTTTACTCTCGGTCTAGCTGGCCTTTTAGCGTAAACTCGGTTTCGGTTCTATCCAACTCGTTCAAAACCCCACCGCTCCGCTTCCAAAGCCGTGGGGGGATGATCTTACTTGCGTGCCCGCTTCTTCCCGGCCACCGTACGCTTCACCCCGCGACGGGTGCGCGCATTGGTGCGGGTGCGCTGGCCGCGCACGGGCAGATTGCGGCGATGACGCAGGCCGCGATAGCAGCCGATCTCCATCAACCGCTTAATGTTCATATTGACCTCACGGCGCAGATCACCTTCGACCGTGTAGTTGCGGTCGATGTACTCACGCAACCGGGTCAACTGGTTCTCGTCGAGATCGCGCACCCGCAGGTTGGGGTCGATCTGCGTCGCCTCCAGAATCTTCTGGCTGGTCGTCCGGCCAACGCCGTAAATGTACGTCAGTGAGATTTCAACACGCTTGTCGCGTGGGATATCAACACCTGCAATACGTGCCATGGAGAATCCCCTTTACTCTGTGTGCCACTTATCCCTGGCGCTGCTTGTGCTTCGGATTCGTGCACAGCACGTAGAGCACGCCGCGCCGCCGTACGATCTTACAGTTTTCACACATCCGCTTCACAGAAGGTCGGACTTTCATGATCTATAC
This sequence comes from uncultured Litorilinea sp., assembly GCA_964649925.1. Taxonomy (GTDB): domain Bacteria; phylum Chloroflexota; class Anaerolineae; order Caldilineales; family Caldilineaceae; genus QEUY01. The sequence continues at coordinate 1,250 of CAZYQJ010000760.1, read as the reverse complement.
TCCTCAAACTCGTTTGGCGCAACCTACCTAGTTTATCACAACTGCTAGGGGAGCGTCAAAATTTCAGGCCCATTGTTGGTTATGGCCACTGTATGCTCGAAATGGGCGGCCATGCTGCCATCTTTGCTCACCACCGTCCAGCCATCGCGCAGGGCGCGGGTCTGCCAGGTCCCCATCTGCACCATCGGCTCGATGGCTATGACCAGCCCCGGCTCCAGGGGAACCATGCCGTCAGGGTCGCCCCCGACATAGTTCAACACCTGCGGCGGCTCATGCATGCGGCGGCCAACCCCATGACCGGTGTATTCGCGCACCACATGCAGCCCGGCATCTTCTACCACCTGCTGCACGGCCCGGCTGATGTCCACCACGCGGTGGCCCACCGTCGCCTGGGCGATCCCGGCGTAGAGGCTGGCCTCCGTCACACGCAGCAACTCGGCGACGTCGTCGTCGATATCGCCCACAGGGTAGGTCCATCCGCTGTCGCCGACGAACCCGCGGTAGGTCGCGCCTACGTCAATGCTGATGATGTCCCCCGCTTGCAGGATGCGATCCTTGGCGGGAATGCCATGCACCAGTTCTTCATTGATGCTGGTGCAGATGTTGGCCGGATACCCTCGATATCCAAGGAACGAGGAGACAGCCCCATACTTCTGCAACACCTCCAGCGCTGCCCGGTCGAGTTCCCAGGTGCTGACGCCGGGGCGCACCATCTCGCGCATCACGGCGTGGACGCGCGCCACAATCCGCCCGGCCTCGCGCATGATCTGAATCTCGCGCGGGCTTTTGAGAATGGGCATGGGCCGCTCCTGTACAGGCCGGTTCATCTGCCTGCGCAGGAACCTGGGTTTTTCGGGTCGAGATATCCGTCCCATCAGCTTATCAATCACTTTCACACAAACTATCTGCTCACCGCTTCCACATCCAAGGATGCCAGGATAGCGGCCTGCACCGCCTCAATGGGCTGTGCGCCGTCAACCTCTGCCAACAGTCCCTTGGCAAAGTAATAACCAACCAACGGTGCGGTCTGTTTATAGTAGACAAACAGCCGGTTACGCACGGTCTCCGGTGTATCGTCGTCCCGTTGATAGAGTTCGCCGCCATCCAGGTCACAGACGCCTTCGACCTTGGGCGGGTTAAAATCCACATGATAGACCGCGCCACAGGTACGGCAGACACGTCGCCCCGTGATACGCCGCATCGCCTCGTCATCTTCCAGGCTGATCAGCGGGACCCGGTGGATCCCGCCA
>CAZYQJ010000759.1:0-2836 GCA_964649925.1 uncultured Litorilinea sp. | reverse complement strand
GCCGGAAGAATGGGGCAAAGTGTGTAATGAATTTCACAAGTATTGAGGCCTGACCGGTGTGCCCTTTGTCCGTAAACGGCTGTCAGAAGGGGGTAGGGAGATAGGGAGTAGGAGCGGAAGCAGAGTCTAAACCCCGCGCAGCCGTTCAGGATCTGAGCCCTACTCCCTATCTGCCCACCTGTCCTCTACGGCCGCGAGCGGATCAGGTAGGCTTTGCCCTCATAGCCGTCAAGCTGGACGTGCAGGTCGCCGTCCTCGTCCAGGGTCGATTCCGATATTCCGGAGAACATGTTTGCCACCATGCCGGTGCGCGCCCCGGCAATCGGCACGACCTCGTCCACCGGGTCGGGGCTGAAGTTGAGCGCGGTCACCTGGCTGAGCAAGCCGATGGGCAGTTCATGCACCATCACCAGCAGCCCTCTGCTCTGCACATCAGGGATCAAGACCTGGCGCGCCTCATACAGCCGATAATGCTGGCGGACGGCGAGGATGGTTCGCAAGCGGCTGACAAAGGAATCGGGGCGCGCCAGTTGTTCGGCCAGCGTTCCATAGAGGGAACGGGCGCGCGGCAGCCCAGACGCCGAATGGGTGGCCTCTGGGTTGAGGCCCATTAAGTCATAGGCCCCGCGGTGAATCCAGCGCGTGTCGCCGTCGGCCATAAAGTCGGCCACCGATTCGGGCGGCAGCGGCAGCGCCCCCACCAGATCCCACCCCGAGAGGGCAAAGATGCCCGGTTGCAGCGCGTTGAACATACACAACAACAGGTGGATTTTCTGGATCTGCTGGATCTGCTCCTCGGTCAGCGCGTCGAGGTCTTGAATTCCCAGGGTGGCCGCGATCACGCTGACCGTGGTACAGGCGATGCCATTGGTCACAAACGGCAGATTGTAGGGGGCCGCCTCACCGCTCAGCCGTTCATACATAAAGGATCGAATCTCGGTGCGCAGGTCGCTGCCGGTGTAGGCTCGCCCGTCCAGCCGGTAGAGGTCATTGGCATGGGCGGTCCAGAAATGGACCAGTTCGAGGGTCAATTCGTCGTGATTTTGCATGCCGTGGATCAGCGAGGCAGGGTCGATGCCATGCTCATGTATGGTGTTGAGCATGAGGCGCAAAAAGTGGGTATTGCCGCTCGCCAGGGCGTGATGGTAGGCCGGACGGGTGATGAAATCGTAGGAGAGGTCTGCACCGCCGCGCGACATGGCGGCAATGTCGTCTACCGTCAGGTTCAACTCCTGGAAGCTGAAGCTGCCGATCTTGCGGACCAGCCCTGCAATCATCTGGTTGGCGATTAACGAGAGCGGGTGGCCTTCCGACCAAGCAGGGCCATCCTCCCGGCGTTCGATGCCGAGAAAGCCGTTGGCATCCAGCCGGATCATCCCTGCGCCCAACACATCGAGCGAATGCAGCGCATCACCCAAGACCAGCCTGGGCGCGGCGAACGAAGGGTCCAGCCAGTTGAGGGTGGGCTGGCCAGCCTTGAAATAGTGCAGGTAGACCCAACGCCGGTCGACGCCATCCACCCCGGTCACCACACCGGTAGCACTCCAGTCGGTCTCCTTGACGCCCGGCTCATAGAAGATGGTGCGCGTCAGCCGCCCGACAATATATTCCTTCTCTTTGAGGAGATCCACCGTGGCTGGCGGCAGGTTGACCGAATCCAGCCCTTCTGGGACGGGGGGGAGCAGGTCCCAGTCTTCGCGACGGATTTCGACCATATGATAAAGGCCAGGGTAGTCGCCTACGTTGAGTTCAGCCAGCCGGAAATCCGCGCCCTTGCCCGTATGTCCCGGCACAATATCGTCGATGACAATCGCGCCGTAGTTGGCAGCGGTACGGCTCATGGCGACAAAATCAGCCTCGCTGCCAAAATGCGGGTCGATGGTCAGACTGATCCGGTCGAAGTTGCCGTCGATGGTGGGGGTGAGATTGCGCCCGCGCAGCCCGCCGCTCAGTTTGGTGGGGCCGGTGTGGATTGCCTTGACGCCGATCGAGGCCAGCGCACGCCACAGGCTGTCGTCCGCCAGCGTCGCCAGCACCGACTCGCCCGGTCGCGTGATGATGGAGGCCGGGTAGGCGGTAAACCAGACCGAAGCCCGTGCCGAGGCCGCGCGCGGTTGGGCCTCGGCATAGGGGTGCCGCCAGAGCGCCCCATTCCCCGAATAGCGTTGGGCAATGGGCTGGACGCAATGCAACATCGATTGCTCTATCAGCCAGTTCACATATTGAGCGTCGACGGGGGAACTGGTCTCAGGAAGGGTCGGATATAGCAAATCAGTACCAATCGGTGCGATTGTATCGCGCGTGGACATTGAGGCTCAAACTCCTTTTACATCAAACCGGACGGTCAGGCTCCCAACGGATGAGTTGGAGCGCAGGCGTCGACCATATGCTATACATGATAATCGTCCTGCACCAGAATTGCCATGTAGCGTTATAGGATGTACGTTTACAAAGGCCAACCCGGTTCGCGCCGCTGGTCAGAACCGTTCCGCAGGAAGCCCCACCCTACCCATTCCCTCCTGAGTCTCTGCGCGCAAAAATTAGGGAAATAAAAAAGGACCGGCTGGATGCCGGTCCCTCCTGGGGCTAACCGTTCAGTCAGACAAATTTGTCTGCCATGTGGTTAAAGCTTGCGGACGTTGGCCGCCGCCGGGCCTTTGGGGCTGTCCTGGATCTCGAATTCTACCCGGTCGCCCTCTGCCAAGCTGCGGAAGCCCTGGGCGATGATGGCGGAGTGATGGACAAAGACATCTTTGCCACCCTCATAGGCTAGAAAGCCATAGCCCTTCTGGTCGTTGAACCATTTGACAGTGCCGATTACGCGCTGTTCGCTCAT
>CAZYQJ010000758.1:0-2849 GCA_964649925.1 uncultured Litorilinea sp. | reverse complement strand
GAACGACGCCGAACTGATGAAGATCAACGGGCTGGCAGACCCCAACACCATTGTCGTCGGGCAAAAGCTGCGGCTGACGCCCGCGGTGACGACCGGTGAAGCCCAGGCTGCGCCCGAAGCCGCGCGCGGCAGCGGCAACCCCATTGCCTCGCTCAACCAGGTCTATACGGTGGAGATAGGCGACACCCTGACAGAGATCGCGCTGCGCTTTGGCGTGAATGAGAAGGCACTGCGCCAACTCAACCGGGTGGAGGATAACCGCACCCTCGCCGCAGGCGATACGCTGATCCTGCCCGCCACGCGCCAGGAATTGATCGCGCCCACACCCGCCGCTACCGGTGATGCCGACGCGGAAGGCGCGGAGTACATAGTGCAGCCCGGCGACAGCCTGGGGGTGATCGCCCAGGAACACGGGCTGACGCTGGCCGAGATCATGGCCGCTAACCAGATCGCCAACCCGGACGCCATCTATGTCGGCCAGCCGCTTGCGCTGCCCACCCCGCAGGCGCAGGGAGAGGAAGAAACGCCGGAGACCGTCCCCCCCCAGATCGGCCCGCCGCGCAGCGGGTATTTCTACTATACCGTCAAAGCGGGCGACACCCTTTCGGAACTGGCGCGCGACTTTGATACCACGGTGCTGGCACTGCTCGAATACAACGACTTGCCCAACGAACAGACCGTCTTTTTGGGGCTGGAACTCAAGATCCCCTACGGCCCGCCGACGATCTCCGACCCGGCCCCACCCACGCCGCCATCCGGCACGCGCTTTGTCGTCAGCCTCAGCCGCCAGCAGTGTTGGGTGCTGCAGGGCAACCGGCTGCGCCATTCGTGGATCTGCAGCACCGGCTACGGCGAGTGGATCACGCGCACCGGCACATTTGCCGTCCAGACCAAGATGGAACTGGCGAAGAGCACAGCCTATCAACTGGACATGCCCTATTGGCTGGGCATCTACGACGTGGGCGCGTATGAAAATGGCATCCACGGGCTGCCGGTGCTGTGGGAGACGGGCGAAAAGATCTGGTCCACCCAGATCGGCCAGCCCGCCACCTTCGGCTGCGCCATGCTCGACGACGAAGCCGCCGCCACGCTGTATGACCTCGCCTATCTAGGCATGCCTGTTCACATTGTCCCCTAGCTGGATACATCTGCATTGACCATGAACCCGTCTGATCCACAAAACGCCATCCCTGCCAATACAGCCCCGCTGGCCGCGGGCAAACTGCCGGCCGCGCTGCTTGCCTCGCTGCTCGGTCGATTGCCCACAAAGCACCCGCAGTTGATCCTCGGCCCCGCGCTGGGCGAGGATGCGGCGGTCATCGACTTTGACGCCGACAGTCCCGAACTCCTGGTCGCCAAGAGCGACCCGATCACCTTTGCCACCGACGAGATCGGCTATTATGCGGTCAACGTCTGCGCCAATGATCTGGCGGTGACGGGCGCAACGCCGCGCTTCTACCTGCCCACGCTGCTGCTGCCCGCGGGCGCTGCCGACGTGGGGCTGGCACGCACCATCTTTGATCAGATCGGCGCAGCCTGCGCCGCGCTCGGCGTGGTCGTGGCAGGCGGCCACAGCGAAGTGACCCATACCGTGAACCAGCCTGTGCTGTCCGGGACCATGCTGGGCGTGGTACGGCGCGGCCAGCACGTCTCCAGCCAGGGATGTCGCCCCGGCGACCTGGTGCTGATGGCCGGGGAAGCCCCCATCGAGGGGACAAGCATTATCGCCCGCGAGCGCCGCGACGACCTGATCCGCCGCGGCTGGAACGCCGACGCCCTCGATCAGGCCGCCAACTTTCTGCACACGCCGGGCATCAGCGTGCTGGTCCCCGCGCATAGCGCCGCCGCGGTGGGCGTCCACGCCATGCATGACCCCACCGAAGGGGGCATTGCCACGGGCCTGTTTGAACTGGCGCAGGCCGCGCAGATCGGGCTGGAGATCGACCTGGATGCCATTCCCGTTCCCGCATTGGCGGCGCGGCTTTGCGCCGAGTATGGCCTGGACCCGCTGGGCACGATTGCCTCTGGTGCGCTGCTGGCAACCTGTGCGCCCCATGCAGCCGACGCTATCCTGGCGGCATGGCAGGCGCAGGGCTGGCCGGGCCGCGTGATTGGCCGCGCCACCCAACCCGGCGCACCGCTGACCGCCCGCCGCGACGGGCGCGTTGTCGATTTCCCAACCTTTGCCGCCGACGAAATCACCAAGCTATGGGCATGATCACCATCCGCCGCATCACCGACCTGGCAGGCTGCCGCCACTTCCAGGCCCTGGACCGGCTGGTCTGGGGCGCGAACCTGCTGGAGTTGGTCCCCAACCACATCACGATCACCGTTGCCAAGAACGGCGGTCTGCTGCTGGGCGCATACGCCCCCGACGGCCCGCAAGAGACCGGCGGCATGATCGGCGCGGCGCTAGGCTGGCTCGGCACGGACGTGGACCCGGCGCAGCCCGAAGCAGGCCGCCGGATCAAGTTCTGCAGCCATATTGTCGGCGTGCTGCCCGCCTGGCAGCGCAACGGGGTCGGGCTGCGCCTCAAGCTAGCGCAGCGTCGCGAGGTGCTGGCCGATGGCTTGACCGACTGGATCACCTGGACCTATGACCCGCTCTACCGGCCCAACGGCGTCTTCAACATCCACCGGTTGGGCGCAACCTGTTCCACCTATGTACGCAACATGTACGGCGAAATGGAGGACGCGCTCAATTCAGGGCCAAGCGACCGCTGCCAGGTGGATTGGCGGCTGAACAGCCCGCATGTGCTTCACGACATCGAGCCGCGCCGCCCGACGCCGGAGTGGGATATCGCCGCGCTGCACCTGCTGGCCGCCACTACCAATGACGCCGGGTTTGA
>CAZYQJ010000757.1:0-2849 GCA_964649925.1 uncultured Litorilinea sp. | reverse complement strand
TCTGCTGCGCCAGGCGCGCCCGGATCCGGGAACGGCCATGTCGCAGGCGGTGGCGGCGATCCGCAAACGGCTCGGCAAGGAAAGCCCTGCGGTGGGGGCCGGTTTGAGCGAATGTGAAGGGCGGCTGGCGCGTGACGACCTGGCCGAAGGCTGCCGTCTGCTGGCGGCGGCGCTGCGCCAGTTTCCCCATGAACGGCTGGATGCTGCCGGGGCCTTGATCCTGGCCGAATGCGCCGACCATCTCGAGAAGACGGGCGCGGAGCCGCCCGACTATGTGCTGTTGGCGCTGCACACCTTGCAGACAGGGCGCATCTAAGGGTGACCGTGTAACTGATGGCTAGAAGGAATCCCGCTGTGCATAAACGCAACCCGCTGCTGTTCTCGCTCTATGTGCCGACCCTGATCCTGTCGTTTGCGACCGGCATGTTGACGCCCATTCTGCCGCTCTACGCGGCGTCGTTTGATATCTCCTATGGGCTGATCGGGGTGGTGTTGGCCGCGCAGGGGATCGGCAACCTGATCGGCGATATCCCGGCGGGTATCCTGTTGGGGCGTATCGGCCATCGCCGGTTGATGGTCATCGGCGTGGGGGTGTTGGGGCTGGCCATTGGCGCGGTCGGGCTGGCGCGCAGCGTGCCGCTGTTGATCCTCGCCGGGCTGGTGGCGGGCATGGGCAACGCCATGTGGAACATCTCGCGCCATGCCTACATGACCAGCAACATCACCGTGCAGCAGCGGGGCCGCGCCACCGCAACCTTTGGCGGCCTCAATCGCATCGGCTCGTTTGCAGGCCCGGCCGCAGGCGCGACGCTGGGCGCGATGTATGGGCTGCGCTTCCCCTTTATCATCTTCGCTGCGGTGGCGTTGGTGGCGTTGGTCTTGTCTGCCATCTTTGTCAACGACCCCTATGAGCACACGCCCCACCGCGGCGGGCTGCGCGGCCATTCGCTGCACCTGGCGAGCGTGGTGCGCGCCCATTTTCGCGTCCTGAGTACGGCGGGCGTCGGCCAGTTGTTTGCGCAGATGATCCGCCGCGGGCGTGATTCGTTGATCCCGCTCTATGCCGCCGACGTGATCGGGCTGGACCTGCCCGCCATCGGATGGATCATTACGCTGGCCGCGGCAATTGACATGGCGATGTTCTATCCCGCCGGGCTGATCATGGACCGCTTTGGACGCAAATATGCCGTGGTGCCGAGTTTTGCGCTCCAGGGGATCGGCATGGCGCTGGTGGCATTGGCGACCGGCTTTGGCAGCCTGCTGGCGGCGACGTTGGTGATCGGGTTTGGCAACGGGCTGGGGTCGGGGTCGATGCTGACGTTGGGGTCCGACCTGGCCCCCAAGCACTCGGTAGGTGAATTTTTGGGTGTCTGGCGGCTGATCGGCGATGCAGGGGGCACGGGTGCGCCGATGGTGGTGGGCGGTGTGGCCGACCTGGTCGGCCTCTCCTCGGCGACGCTGGTCATGGCCGTGGTCGGAGTGACCGCGGCGGGCGTCTTTGCGATCTTTGTGCCGGAAACGCTGCAGCGGCGGACGCTGGCCGCGCCTGCCAAGGCGATAGGAGATTGAGCATGTCCCGCTATGAGACGTACAAGGCGGCTGGGGTCAATATCGAGGCGGGCAGCCGTGCCGTCGACCAGATGAAGCCTGCCATCCGCGCCACCTTCACCCCCAACGTGCTGGCGGATGTGGGCAGTTTTGGCGGGCTGTATGCGCTCAGCGACCTGCCCCCCCACCCTGTGCTGGTGGCGTCGACCGATGGCGTGGGGACCAAGGTCAAACTGGCGGCGCAGTTGGGGCGCTGGCGCACCATCGGACACGACATCGTCAACCACTGTGTCAACGATATCTTGGTGCAGAACGCGCGGCCGATCTTTTTTCTCGACTATGTGGCGGCCAGCAAACTGGTGCCGGAGGTGGTGGCGGAGGTCGTGATCGGGGTGGCGGAGGCCTGCCGCGCTGTGGGTTGCGCCCTGTTGGGCGGCGAGACTGCCGAGATGCCGGGCGTCTATGTCGAAGGCGCATTTGACCTGGCAGGCACGGTGGTGGGGCTGGCGGCGCGTGACGATCTGCTGCCGCGGCCCGAGGCGATGCAGCCCGGCGATGCGCTGATTGGCCTGCCCAGCAGCGGCCCGCATACCAACGGCTATTCGCTGATCCGCGGCCTGGTCGAAGGCCGCAACCTCGATGCACAACTGGCCGATGGGCAGACGCTGGCCGATGCCTTGCTCGCACCGCACCGCTGCTATCTGGCTGAGGTCGATCAGGTGCAGGCGGCAGGGCTGCCGCTGCACGGGCTGGCCCATCTGACCGGAGGGGGCTTTTGGGAAAACATCCCGCGCATCCTGCCCGCGGGGCTGGCTGCACACATCGACACCCGCGCCTGGGAGATGCCCCCGCTCTTCCACCAGCTTTTGGCCTGGAGCGAGATGGATCAGGCCGAGGCGTTCGGCGTCTTCAACATGGGCATCGGCATGGTGATGGTCGTGCCTGCCGCAGCCGAACAGCCGGTGTTGGACGCCATCCCCGATGCGGTGCGTATTGGCCGCCTGGCCGCGCGCGCCGCCCATGACCCTGCCGTGAGGCTGATCTAGGAGTAGAGGAACCCCATGCCCGCACGTCTTGTCGTCCTGATCTCGGGCAGCGGCACGAATCTGCAGGCCATCCTCGACGCCATCCGGGCGCGCGTCCTAGACGCACAGGTGGTGCTGGTGGTCTCCAACCGCAAGGCCGCGTTTGGTTTGCAGCGCGCGCAGCAGGCAGGCATCCCCACGCACTATCACCCGCTCAAAGCCTACCGAGAGGCAGGGCGCAGCCGCGAGGAGTATGACGCCGACCTGGCCGCAATT
>CAZYQJ010000756.1:0-2856 GCA_964649925.1 uncultured Litorilinea sp. | reverse complement strand
CGTTGAAATCCAGGTTACGCTCGACGATAATGGCGCGCTCGGCAAAGGGGTAGCGGGCCTGGGCGATCATGTGACGCACCATCGTGTCCAGGTAGGGTGTATCCAACACGGTTGCCTTGATCATCACGCTCACCGGCGGCAACTCCGGCATCTCCGCCTGATCCTTGCGCGGCGGGTCGCTTGGACGCGCGGCAGCCGCATCCCTCGCAGCACGACGAGATGCCGCGCGTTTGCTTGGCTGCGGCCTCGCCTCCGCTCCGGCCTGCCGTTCACGCAGCGCCGCGATCGCCTCATCCGTGTCGCCCCAGGCGTCCCCTACAATCTCGCGGACCGCCGCCAGGGGCAGCGTAAAATGGCGCAGCCGCGCCGGGTTGCTCAGGTTGGCGGTGTGGCAGATCCAGAAAAAGAGGTCTTCGCGGTCCAGCACAGCCATTTGCTGAGGGTAGCGGCGGCCCACCTCCTGCATCCAGCGCGTGTCGCCGGCCTTGCGCAGCTTTTCGGCAAAGCGCACAGGCAGCACGGCCTCGCGGCAGAAACCGGCACTGTTAAAGATCACGCGGCGGTTCGTCCCCTGGTAGCGGGCGCAGCGTTCGCTGGCAAGCTCGACAAACCAGCCGCGGCATGCGCCGGCGTAGGCGGCATCTTTTTCGGATAGGGCCGCGGCCAGCAGAGAGATCTTGTCCGGGTGCTGCCAATCGTCGTCGTCGAACCAGGTGATGATGTCACCGCTCGCCGCGTCAAGGGCCAGATTGCGCTTGGCGGCAACAGTCGTGCCAGCAGGCGCAGTCACCACGCGCACATCGGTGCGGTCACTCCGGAACGGTTCGACCGAGCTATCCACAATCACCATCTCCCGGTACGCCCATGTCTGCCGGTCGTAATTCCACAGCAGCCAGGGCATGAAGGCTGGGCGGCCTTCGGTCACGCAGAGACAACTGATTAACGGCGCTTGCATCTCCGCAGCCCTCCTTAATCCGCTGAGCCGTCGTGCTGGTTCAACTCGTCGGCCAGGTCGGGGTTGATGATGCCCTGGTCAAAGTCGAGCCAGATCCGTTTGTCATGGCGGCAGTCGTAGCCGCGGCAGGGAATGGGCCGGTGCTGCCACACGGTGCAGCGACAGGCGCCGCGCTCCAGGTGACGGCAGTACCCGTCCGCGTCGCGTGCAATCATGTACGGCCTGCCCAAATCCCACTTGACCACACCCTCTTCGACATCCTGCCTGGAGAGCGCTAGGTCAAGACGGCAGCAGGCGGCGCGGCAGAGGTGCAGGCGGTTCTCACAGTCGATGACCGTCTCCTCGGTATAGGCGTACTTGTCCTGGTCGAATTCCTGCAGCGCCACCACGCCGATCCCCTGCTCTGAGAATTTCTCGATTAGGCGTCTGTTGACGACTTTTTGGCGCGCGTCCAACTCCTCGATGGAGATGATGCCCTTCTCATGCAGCAGTTCGATCAGCGCATAGCTAAAGGAGGCCGTTTCCAACGCCTTGGCCGCGTTCTTGTTCGCCCGGTTGTGGGAATCCAGAAAGCCGCGGGTGACCTCCTGGCGCAACTCCTCCACGGGCGCGGCATGTTTGTGATTGTCAGCTTTAGTATCATGACAAGTCTCTCCAACTTGGTGTAGTGAAATATTGGCTTTGATCATCTGTAACCCCCATCGGTCTTCCTCAGTACCCCACCACGGAACTAGATGGCTTTCCAATTATTCCTCAGTCCAACATCTCTTCCACTCGTCCCAGTGGCGAATGATTTCCAGCCCACACTTCCTATTGCGCCAGGTATACTAGATAGTCATCAAACGCACGTTGCCGTGCGTACGGATCGTACGACAGTCCAGGTATAAAAGGGGCGGGCGAGGTTAGATCGCGCAGAGGTGGCTCACGAAGGAAGCGTCCATAAACACCTCAGAGTTTACCTTGTCTCCCGACTTACTCGAATTCGTCTTCATCAACGAGCCATTCGTCAAGATCTTCCTGCCACCCAGACGTTAGGTAAGCCTGAATAGCACTCTCACCTGTAATGGTTTTTGCTCGATATTGACGAGGCGTGATGAGTTCCCCTGTCTGTTCACTGCGATAAGGCCTCCGCACGATGAGGCTGACGACCTCAACGTCCACATCTGTATCAGTGGTTAACAGAACAGTGTCAGACACCCCTTGCGTTGAAGTCCTCTCGGCTTCGACCTGCTCAGGATCAAACGTCAATCTGAGTTGAGCGACGAAAGCTGCCTGCCGCGATGTGTCACCTCCGTGAAGGAACAGCGCCGGACTCATCCCCAGGAATATCTGTGACCCTGAGGGTTTCATCTTGCCAGCGCTGATTATCCCTAAGAGGGCGTCACCGTTTGCACCATGGTATGCGGTAATGACCTTTGCCTCCCCGCCATCCTCTTCCTTCTTCTCACCTTCTTTCGTCTCACTCGGACTAGCCGTGTATTCGTAATTCCATCTATTGCCCCCATCAACAACGGTGAGGGTCATAAAGACAGGATGCTCTCGTTTTACCTGCGCGGCGACGGTGCTTGCTTCCTCAAAGGAGATCTTCCCCTGGTCGAGATATGGACGTTCAAGTTGATCGATTGCTGCCAGACCCGCCCGTATCCTAGCAGCCTTCTCAGGATCTTCCTCAGCGACTTCCTCTTCCGCTTCCTCCGCTTCACCCTCTTCCTCCTCGCCCCCTCCGAACCCCAGCGCGCTCAGCAGCGACTGCACCATGCTCACCGCCCGGTCGATCAGCCAGTCGAGCGCCTGGTCCACCAACTCGCGGATGCCGCCGACGATCTCCTGAATCTTCTCCCCGATGTTGCCCAGGCCGAACTGGTTGGCGAGGAAGCCAATCGCAATCGGGATGGCGTTCG
>CAZYQJ010000755.1:1354-2856 GCA_964649925.1 uncultured Litorilinea sp. | reverse complement strand
CTGCCCAGCAGCCACGCCAAGACCGACTGGGCCAACTCGCGGTTGTCCGAAGTCAGCGTGATGAAGCTGGTCAGCCCTGAAAAGACATAGGAACAGGCCACTCCCGCCAGGATCAACCGCCCCGGTGCCAACTGTCCATGGCTTTGGGCCAGAAGAAAGACAAGCGCGAAGGTGATCAGCGCAAAGAGAAAGGCCCCCACCGATACCGCATAGGCTCCGGCGAACACAAACATGCCAAGCCCCAAGACCAACACGGCCCCCACCGATGCACCGGATGAAATCCCCAAGATATAGGGGTCGGCCAGCGGGTTGCGCACGACGGCTTGCATCGTCACGCCGATCGCGGCTAGACCTGCGCCCACACAGACGGCCATGAGCACCCGCGGGAAGCGGATCAGCCATACGATGTTGACCTGGGCCTGGGGCCATTCGCCCGCGTGTATCCCCGTGCTTTGGGCCAAGGCGATCTGCCAAACCGCATGGGCGGGAATGGGCACCGGGCCAATGACCACGGCCAGGGTCACGGACAGTACCAGGATCAGGGTCAGGCCCGCTAGCATCAGCCCAAAGCGCGCCTGTTCCGCCCGCCCTAGGATACGGCGATTTCTGCTCGCTAGTGTTTCTAGCGCCATTCTGCCCCCCTCCTTGCCTGGATCGCGTTGCTGTCTTACTCGAACTTATCCGGATACAGGCCCCGCGCCAACGTGACGACCCCCTCAACGTTGCGCACGCCCAGCGTCGTGGCCCCAAAGGGAATGATGATGAAGCGTTCAGCCTGGACAGCCGGAATCGACGCAAAGGTGGGGTCGCTGCGCAGCAGTTGGGCTTTTTCCTGGGCAGTTGACCATTTCGCGTCAACTAAGACGATGACTTCCGGTGCACGAGCTACCACTTCTTCCCAGGTCACACTGGCCCATGCGTCAGGCGCATCGGCAAAGACATTCTCCGCGCCTACTGCGTCCATCAGCATGGCGGGCGCGCCACAGCAAGAGCCTACAAGGGGCACCTCGTCTCCACTGTCGTACCAAAGGACGCGCACCGGCTCCGTCTTCTCCCCAATGGTTGCGGCGACTTCATCTAGTGTGGCTTGCATGTCGTCGACCACAGACGCTGCGCGATCGGCGACGCCAAAGATACGCCCAATGGTCATAACCTCATCGTACAGCGTGGCGAAGGTCACCGTTTGTGGGCGCAGGTCGGCTTCTTCGCAGGAGGCGACCGAGAGATAGGACGCGATGCCCAACTCGGCCAATTCGGCGCGTGATCCGGCTGCATCGTCGCCAAAGGCGCTGCGATAGACCCCGTAGACAAAGTCCGGCTCAACCCCAAACAGAACCTCTTGCGATGGATAGTTATCGGACAAGATCGGGATGGAAGCATAGGCGGACTCGTACTGCGGCAAAATGGCATCATCCAAGTAAGCCGTACCGACCATCTGATCTTCCAGCCCCAGAGCCAGCATGATCTCGGTGGCGGCTTGATTCATGGTTACAGCCCGCTGT
>CAZYQJ010000755.1:0-1344 GCA_964649925.1 uncultured Litorilinea sp. | reverse complement strand
GGCGCGTCATAGGTCGTGGTGAGATCACAATTCTCAATGGTGACGGGAAAGCTGCTGTCGCCAGTTGGCGCGTCATGGGGGACTATCTCCGGCGTAGCTGTCGAATCTGCGATGGGGGCGACAGGTACCGCACAGGCGCTAAGGATCAAGATCAGGGTGGCAGTCATCAAGACAATGCCCTGTCGTCGGCGTGTTTGGCGATGGACGATTTGTCTCCAATTGAGGTGTGACATGCTTCAGCCCTCTTGCTAGCTTGCTTTGAACTCGATGGAACAAAAAAAGGCTGCCCTCTGTGGATCAGAGAAGCAGCCATTGAAAAAGCCCGCTACTCGGCGGGCTGCTACAAAGCAATGAGGCTAGATGATTGCTCTGCGCTCGGCCTCCTTTTTCCACGAAGGTGGTGATCGAGCGAGGTACAGGCGGGTAATCGGACTCAGCAATGCAGGCGCTAACCATGAGCGACGCTTGCTCTACCGTTGCGGGCCAGTGCCGGACTAGTCATATATGACGTCACCGGGCTTCCCCCTTTGTACACAGTGCATCCGGGCAGTCTGTGTACCTGTACGGTCGCTTATTCAATTGTGGGAGCGAGTATACCACATCCGCTGCGGCCCTCCAAAAGCCATATCGTCGGCTTTCTCCATACCCTGCGACCAGGCAGACCGTCACTGGCCCTTGATCTGATGGAAGAACTGCGCACGCCGCTGGCCGACCGCCTGGCGCTGACGCTCATCAACCGCCGCCAACTACAGCCCAAACACTTCGAAGCGACACCGGGCGGGGGCGTCTGAACTGAAACCACCCTAGCCCTCGCACCCCAGGAATATGGGAGGAACGGCCGTCGCGTCTATGTGGTTAGAAGCTGCGCGGTCGGTTGACCGTCACGCCCGTCAAGAGCCCAACGATGTAAGCCAGAAGCATGACGATGATTACACCTTCCAGCGACATATCGAACATCATGGGACGCCTCCTTGGGACAGCACTGCTTTCTTCGGTAAGGAGCGTATAAATTGTTTCCCCTATCTCATACATGCTAAACAAGCGCACGCGTTAAAGCCCTGACCACATCCATACTCCACAAGGAGCCCCTGGGTTTGTTCCCCAGGGGCTCCTATTACCTTAGTGGCATTGAGTTGCTATCTCAGCTAGCGCTTAACGTGAGGGGGCTAAAGAGAGGCAAGCTCGGGAGATAGGTCCGGACTTTAATCCAGTGTCAAATAGAAGCTGCCGGTGTTGCCGCCGTAGAAGGTCTCGACACCGATGATCGAGACGATCACCTGCGGCGGAACACCATATTCCTGCTCGGCACGATGGAGCGCCGCTTCGTGCTGACGCCAGAAATCG
>CAZYQJ010000754.1:0-2862 GCA_964649925.1 uncultured Litorilinea sp. | reverse complement strand
TCCATCACAATCTGGTCGTCAAGCTGGCCCTCTACAAACTTGAAAGGCCCGGTCCCGATTGGCGCTTGCACAAACCCCTGCGTCCCCACCTCTTCGAGATAAGCCTGGGGCACAATCTGTTGGTGGACAAAAAGCTGCATTGCAGGCGGCCACGGCGCGGATAACAAGAAACGAACCGTGTAGTCGTCCACCTTCTCCACCGATTCCAGCGGCGCGATCAACCCTTTGCGCGGGGACGTGTGCGGTTCAGGGTACTCGATCTGATTCTCCAGGATGATGCGGTTGAAAGTAAAGACCACATCATCCGCCGTCATCTCAGTGCCGTCGTGGAACATAACGCCCTGGCGCAACTTGATCTCCCAGGTGGTTGGGTCGATCAGTTCCATCGACTCGGCCAGTTCAAGATGCACACCGCTGCGCGTGTCGCGCGTCACCAGTCCGTCGAACATGTTACGGATTACAGTCTCCGAATAGCGGCTGCGGTGATCGGCTGGATCCAGCGTATCCGGCGCACCGGCGAGCGCAACCGTGATGGTCTGACGCTCTGTGGTCTCGGGCGCACTGACCGCTGCACCCTCCTGTGCCGGTTCACCAGGTTCAGCAGCCTGTGGGGCAGGCGCAACACACGCCCCTCCCACCAACGCGGCCAACAGCACCATCGCAAAGAGTGAGTGTCTCCATTTCAGCATCATTCTCCTCCTGCGTACTGGATGGAATAGGATTTGAGATGCGGGACCCTTTCCCGCACAGGCGTGATCAACGTACCGAACAATGCAACCGCTGAACCTAGGCCAGTTGGGGAACTGCGGTGCGTGCCGCCATGTCGAGCGGCAGCAGTTCACGCTTCATCACACGCAACGCCCGTTCAGGTTCCAACCGGCCATACAGCCCGCCCAGGATGCTGACCAGATAGCCTGCATCCAGCAGCACCGAACCATTAGGGCGCAGCACATGAGGCGACTGCGGGTCGTAGAGAACCCCGCTGGCGATCAGGCGCAGGTCGTCCAGATACCCTGGCTCCCGGTCACGACACTTGTGATAGATCGTGCCGCCAATGAGCAGCACCGTCGTCGGCTGATTAAAGAAATTGACTCCGTACTGTAGAAAGTAGGTGTCCGTCTCGCGCACCTGGCCCACATGTTTCTCCGTGGCGACATGCAATATCTCGCGCGCTAGATAGGATCGGGCGGCGTTCTCCACTGGATCTGCCGCATTGCGGTGCGGGTTGGCGCTAATCCAACTCAGATACCGGTCCAGGTTGATCTCCAACCGCTCGCCGTAGGTGGCGAACTGGCCCAACTGATCCGCGCCAGGGCGGTATGCGGGGAAACGTTCGGCCACAAAGTCGGACACCTCGGCGCGCAGCGTGCCGTTGCGGAACGAAATCAACTCCTTCAGGTTCTCGGCGTTGTAGCTCAAGCCGTACTTGCCTTCTACCCGCCGGTAGGCCAGCGGCGTGTTGGGCGTCTTGAGGATGGTGCGCTTTACCTTCTTCTTACGGTCTGTGCCTGGATACAGATAGAGCGGGTTGTCACGCACCATCGAATAGAAATCGGTGGTTGCGCCCCCAATGTCCAATGCCAGAATGTTGCCGATGCCTTCCTCGTCGCCGTAGCCGTGGGCCAGCAGTTGGATGCCGCGGAAGCATGCGCGCGGGGTGGGGATGAATGGCGCATCCATGTACTCCTCCACCACGTCAAAGCCCTTGCCCCGCACGATCACCGTCTGGAACAGATCGCGGATCGCTTCGTTGACGGTCTCGATGCGAAAGTCATTGATTTCAGGCATGACATTGGCCGAGATACGGAAGTCAATCCCATTATCGCGCAAGATCCGTTCCACCTGGGGCACAATATCTTGATTCCCGGCATAGATGAACGGCACCCCATAGTCAGTGTACGCGGCATAGCGCACGTTGTCAGCCAGCAGTGTCACGTTGTGCAACTGGGTTTCCCGGTCGCCGCCCTCATCCGTTCCACCCACGATCAAGACAATTTCGGGCTGATCGTGGCGGAAGATGTCGCGCGCCTGGCGCGGGGTCAGCTTGCCATCATAGCTGCCGACCAGCTTGGCCCCCGCAGTCAGCGCAGCCAATTCCGCCGCGAAACCACTTTCCTGGCGGCTCAACGCCACCGTCACCACCTTCAGTCCCCCTTTGGCGCTTGAACAGGGCAGGCGTACCGCGAACTCGCTCATGGCCCGTTTGAGCGGCGTCCAGTCATATGCGCCCTCCTTGCCATTGCCCGACACCCGGCACTGATCCAGCACGCCGATCCCGTTGGCAAGCCCAATGCGGATGTCATCCACGGTCGTCGGCACGTAGTTCAGCCGGAAACTCTCATCTTTGGGGTCGAAGATGCCCACCTTGGTGTACGTGCTGCCAAAATCCACCACCAGCACCCGGTCGCTGATACGCTTCGTGATACCCACCTGGCGGCGATACCGCGCCACTGCATCCTCGTTGATGCGCTCCTCCTCGGCGTCCTCGCCGTAGGCCACCTGCGCGTCATTGGTGCGGCTGATGGTCTTGTCGAAGTACCAGGGGAAATGTTGGCGCACCAGATCGACGCGGTGGAACTCATCGCGCACCGGAATGCCGTTCCACTCATAGCAGCGGCACATGCCGTCCACCACATGCGTGCGGCATGCGCCCGCCAGTTCATAGCGCCGGTCCACAACCGTGATGTGCGGCCCCTGGAACAACCCGATCTGCAGCGCTAGGTCAAGGGTGTCCGGGCTGATCATGCCGCACTCGCCGCTGGGGTAATTGTCGTCATCCACCAGGCTCAGCAGCAGCGATGCAAAGTTGCGCCCGCCATCCCCCTCCGCCGGAGGATGCGCGTATTCTTCAAAGCTGTCAAT
>CAZYQJ010000753.1:0-2863 GCA_964649925.1 uncultured Litorilinea sp. | reverse complement strand
GGGGGATAGGTGTGCGTGTCGGCGTGGCGGTCGGCGGTGCGACCACGGTACGGATGTCCACATCGCGCAGCCGGGCCGGGTCCGGTGCATTGACAGGCGGACCAGGGAGTTGCCCTGCCGGGATCCCCTGTAGCGGGGTGATGACGGTCGAAAGGGCCGGGGTGGGTGTGCTGGTAGCAGCTTGGGCAGTCTCTTCTTCGGCAGTCGGGTCATCCGGCAGGATTTCAAGCGCGCCCAGTTCCGGCCCAGTCATCCAGATCAGCCCGCCTGCTATGCCCGCCAAAAGCGCCATTCCGATGAAAGCCAGCCAGTGACGACGGCGCGGCTTGCCGGAGGTCGCCTTGACAAAAGTGGGGGAATTATCTTGATCGTTCCCCACACGCAGTCGGTTTACGTTCATAACAGTCAGTTACTCACCGTAGGCGTCGCGTCTGGTTCCGCATCGGCAGTCGCTTCTGCGTCGGGGGTCTCTGCGTCCTCTTCCGGTTCAGGCGTTGCATCGGCGTCAGGCGTATCCTCTGCCTCCGGTGTAACATCGGCCTCAGGGATGGTCCCGGTTTCCGGCGCGGCCTCTTCTTCCGGTTCTGCGGTCGCTGCTGGTGTAGATTCGGCGGGCGCTTCCTCAGCGGGTGCTTCCGTGGCTTCTGCCGTCGCTTCGGGTTCAGCGGCCTCAGGTTCTGGGACTTCGTCCACGCCAAAGGCAGCGGAGGCAGTCATGCCGGGCAGGATCAGGTCAAGCGGGCCTTCGGTCAAGCGGATGACCACCGGGAAGGTGACAAAGCCCGTCCCAGCATCGGCAATGGGGGCGATCTTGTCCACCACGCCAAAGAACGTATCGTTGGGCAGCGCATAGATCGAGATCACGACTGGCTGGCCCACACGCACCTGGCTGATGTCCTTTTGCTCCACATTGACCACCAGGTTGACATTAGCGGTGTCGGCCATCGTCGCCACCACGGTGCCAGCGCTCGCCTGCTGGCCCAACTCCACCTCGACGGTCAGGATCGTGCCGTCGATGGGCGCAACCACCTCAGCGTTCTGCCGCGCCAGCCGGGCTTCCTCCAGCGCGATCATCGCCTGGCGCACAGCCAGTTCAGCCTTCTGCAAGTCGGATTCTTCGGCCCCGCGCTGGGCATCGGCCAACGCGGCTTCCGCCGCGGCGACCTGCGCCTGGGCATCGGCGAGTTGGGCAGCGGTCGGCTGGATACGCAGTTCGTTGAGCGCGGCCTGCGCCCGTTGCGCCGTAGCCACGGCTGACTGCAGTTGGGCCTCAGTCGCAGGCTTGTTTGCCTCTTCAAAGGCAGCACGCGCTGCTTCGAGGTCGATGGTGGCCTGCTGCAAGGTATCGGCGGCGCTGGTGGCAGCCGCTTCCGGCAGCCATGCGATCTTGTCGTATTCACGCTGTGCCGCCTGTACCGCAATCTCGGCCTTGCGTAGATTCGCCAATGCCTGGTTGATCTGCGCCTGGGTGGGCTGTTCGAGCAGTTCGGCGTGGGCAGCCCAGGCCGCGGCAACCTCGCTCTCCGCTGCGGCCAATTCCTCCTCAGTCGGCCCGCGCTGGACTTCGGCCAGGTTTTCCTGGGCCAGCAGCAAGTTCGCCTCGGCAACGGCGATGTCACTCTCTTCCGTATCACCAAGCGCCTCGAAGTCAATGCGTGCGGTCTCAAACGCGATCTCGGCCTGTTCGACTGCCCAGTCGAGATGGGTCGTGTCGAGCGCGATCAGCAGATCCCCGGCGGAGACTGCATCACCTTCCTCGACAGCAATCGTCTCGATCTGCCCGCCTGCCTCCAAGACGACCTGACGCGGCTGGGTGAGTTCCACAGTACCCACTGCGGTCAGCGCGCCGGGTACTGCCTGCGATTGAGGGGCCGGAGCGGGCGCACCGGCAGCCGCCAGCGTCCCTGTTGTGGTGTTGGCGGCGAAATCCACAAGGTCAGTGACCGCGGCTTCAGCCTCCGGCAGCACTTCGACGTCTGCCTGGGTGGAAGCCACCGGCGCAGGGGCCAACATCGCCACGAGCGTCCGGGCGATCCGGTCATGATGGCCCACCAGCAGCGTCGCGCCAAATCCAACCGCTGTGACCAAGATGCACAGCAATGTCCACTTGGCGATCTGTTTCATCCTACACTCCTCACGGTTTGGGAAATAGGTGGACAGAAGATATCAGAAAGAAAAGATATAAAAATCCAAAAGGGAAACGCTGTCATTGAGAACACGCCTGGCAGCGCGTCCACGCGCTACAAGCATACCATTGCCTCACCTATCCGGCAAAGCAAGGCAAAGAAGCCGGGCTGTTCAGGGTAAGCGATGAGAGCGATGCCCATACAGTATACAGGCACTCCATCTGATCGCGTCAAACCACTGCCATGCTGACCGGGAGAAGCTTCGGCACGGTTACAGCGTGATTACAGTTTTGCAATCTGCGCGATGAACAGTTCGATCAGGGCGATCAAGGGGAAGGGTCGCTCTGGGTCAGGCGCAGGCGGCGCAGCAGTTGGGCGTTGAGGGCCACAATGATCGTGCTGAGGGACATGAGCAGCGCGCCCGCGGCGGGCGACAGCACGATCCCCCACGGGGCCAGCACCCCTGCGGCCAGGGGCAGCGCCACAATGTTATACCCCGTAGCCCACCACAGGTTTTGCACCATCTTGCGCCGGGTGGCCTGGCTCAACTCCAGCACGTTGACCACGTCCACCGGGTCACTCTGCACCAGGATGATGTCGGCAGAGGCGACCGCCACATCCGTGCCGCTGCCAATGGCGATGCCCACGTCGGCGCGCGTCAGGGCGGGCGCGTCGTTGATGCCGTCGCCCACCATCGCCACCTTCTTGCCCTGCCGCTGCAATTCAACCACCTGGCG
>CAZYQJ010000752.1:981-2865 GCA_964649925.1 uncultured Litorilinea sp. | reverse complement strand
GTCATCATCGGTGCGCTGGCCGGGGGTGTGTTGATGTGTGGCGAGAAGTTTATCGAGCGCACTCTCAAGATTGATGACCCGGTAGGGGCCATCACCGTCCACGGTCTCTGCGGCTTCTTCGGCGTCGTGATGGTCGGCGTCTTTGCAGACGGCACCTACGCAGACGTCAGCGGCATCATTGCCGGAAACTACAGCCAGATCGTCACCCAGATCATCGGCGTGCTTGTGCTGGCGGCCTGGGCGCTCATCATGGGCTTCTTGATGTTCGGCCTGCTCAAAGCCACCGTGGGGCTGCGTGCCACTGATGAGGAGCAAACTCTGGGTCTGGATGCGACGGAACACGGCATGGCCGCCTACGAGCCGGGCACGATGGAGACCGCGCCTGCCACACCCGCCCCGGTCTCCGCCAGTGCCGCTGCTGCCGCTGCAGACTGACACGACTGTATCAACTCGACAACGGGGTCCAGCTTCAATATAAGTCAGGGGGAGGCTCATCGGCCTCCCCCTGACGCGCTTACAATGAATCAGGTGACTGGCTTTTACAAGTGCTGGTCACTTTTACACCCACACGGCTGCATCACCGCTCGCCCGCCCCGCGCAGACCGCCGCGCAATACATCTGCGTTGAGCATGGCGATGAAATTGATCGAGATCCCTTTCGGGCAAACCGCTTCACACTCACCGATGTTTGTACAGCCGCCAAAGCCTTCTGCATCCTGCGCATTAATCATCAACACAGCGCGGTCATAACGTTCCGCCTGGCCCTGGGGCAGCGAATTGAGGTGCATCGCCTTCGCCGCCGTAAAGAGCATGGCCGACCCGTTCGGGCACGCCGCCACACACGCGCCACAGGCGATGCATGACGCCGCATCCATTGCCCGATCCGCCACCTTCTTGGGTACCGGAATGGCGTTGGCGTCCGGCGCGGACCCCGTTGAGACCGAGATATAACCGCCAGCCTGCACAATCCGGTCCAGCGCGTTGCGGTCCACGATTAAATCCTTCAACACAGGAAAAGCGGACGCGCGAAACGGCTCGATCACCAGCGTATCGCCGTCCTTAAAGGTGCGCATGTGCAGTTGACAGGTCGTGATTGCCGCCTTCGGCCCATGCGCCACCCCGTTAATCATCATGCCACAAGTGCCGCAGATCCCTTCGCGACAGTCATGGTCAAAGGCCACAGGCTCCTCATTGCGCTGAAGCAACTGCTCGTTGAGCAGGTCCAGCATCTCCAGAAAAGAGGAATCATCGCTCACGTCGTCGATATGATACTCGACAAATTCACCCGGCGTCTCAGCGTTCTTTTGCCGCCATATGCGTAGCGTAAATCTCATGGTCGAATCTGCTCCCCGGATATCGGTGATTACTTGTAGCTGCGCTGTGACAGCGGGACATGCTCGAAGGTCAACGGTTCCTTGTTGAGCAGAGGCTCGCTCTCATCTCCGGTATACTGCCAGGCGGCCACATAGGCGAACTCGTCGTCATTGCGCAGCGCTTCGCCATCGGGTGTCTGGTACTCCGCGCGGAAGTGGCCGCCGCACGATTCCTCCCGGTGGAGGGCATCGGTTACGATTAACTCGGCCAATTCCAAGAAGTCTGCTACGCGGCCCGCCAGTTCCAGACCCTGGTTGATCTCCTGATCACTGCCCAACACGCGCACATTCTCCCAAAACTCCGCCCGCAGTTGGGGGATCATCTCCAGGGCCTTCTTCAGCCCTTCTGCCGTCCGCTCCATACCGCAGTAGTTCCACATGATCTGGCCTAGCTCGCGGTGGAACGAATCCGGAGAGCGCTTGCCGTTGATGCTCAACAACTTCTGCACCCGCTGCCGCACCTGCTCGGCGACGCTGCGGAAGTCCTCGTGCTCTTCATCCACTTTCTCTAG
>CAZYQJ010000752.1:0-971 GCA_964649925.1 uncultured Litorilinea sp. | reverse complement strand
GCCAGATAATTGCCAAGCGTATAGGGGATGATGAAGTAGCCGTCCGCCAGCCCCTGCATGAGCGCGCTGGCCACAAGCCGGTTTGCGCCATGATCCGAGAAATTGGCCTCTCCCAACACAAACAGCCCTGGGATCGTGCTCATCAAATGATAGTCTACCCACAGCCCGCCCATCGTATAGTGCAGCGCCGGGTAGATACGCATCGGCACCTTGTAGGGGTTTTCGCCCGTAATATTCTCATACATATCAAACAAGTTGCCGTAGCGGTCACGAATCACTTTTTCGCCCAGACGGCTGATCGCATCGGCAAAGTCCAGGTAGACCCCGTTGCGAAGATCGCCCACCCCGTGACCGGCGTCTACAACTTTCTTGGCTGCGCGCGAGGCAATGTCACGCGGCACCAGGTTGCCAAAGCTAGGGTAGCGTTCCTCCAGGTAATACCAGCGATCGCTGTCGGGGATCTGGTCTGGGGGGCGTGTGTCGCCCGCCTGGCGCGGCACCCAAATGCGCCCATCATTCCGCAGCGATTCGCTCATCAACGTCAACTTCGACTGATACTCGCCTGCCGGGGGAATACAGGTCGGGTGAATCTGCGTAAAACAGGGGTTGGCAAAGTAAGCGCCGCGCTTATAAGCCCGCCAGATCGCCGTGGCATTGCAGCCCTTGGCGTTGGTGGAAAGATAATACGCATTGCTGTACCCGCCCGTACAGAGCAGCACGGCATCGCCGACGTGGGTTTCGATATCGCCGTTACGCATATTGCGCGTGATGATGCCGCGCGCTTTGCCATCGATGACCACCAGGTCCAACATCTCATCGCGCGTGTGCATCGCCACCTGACCGGCGCGCACCTGCCGCTCCAATGCCTGGTAGGCGCCCAACAAAAGCTGCTGGCCGGTCTGACCGCGCGCACAGAAGGTACGCGAGACCTGTGCGCCGCCAAACGAACGGTTATCCAGCAGCCCGCCATA
>CAZYQJ010000751.1:0-2869 GCA_964649925.1 uncultured Litorilinea sp. | reverse complement strand
AAAACGCGCAGGCGCGGCTGCCAGAGTTGCAACTGGTGGCCGAAGGCGTGCCGCTGGGCTATGCGGAGGCAGACGCCGCGGCCCGCTTTGCCCAGCCTGAAATCGACGTGCGCGTAGACCTGGGCCTGGGCGCGGGGGAGGCCATCGTCTGGACCTGCGACCTCAGCCACGACTACGTGAGCATCAACGGCGATTACCGGAGCTAATCCAGGGCATCATTGCACCTGTGCGAATGCAAGCCCGACCTGCGGCTGAGGGTGAGTTGGTAGGTCGGGCTTGCAGCCCGCGGTGGATAGCACCGCCTAATGGCCGCGTTCATCCGAAGGATGCATATCGTCAGGAGGCTGCATGGAAGGGAAAGACGCCGCGCCGCCGAGCAGGCGCAGCCGCATCTGGAACGAAACCAGGCGTCTGGTGCTGTTGATCGCGGGCACGCTGATCGCCGCGGTGGGCTATGTCCTCTTTCAAGTGCCCTTTGACATTGCCGCGGGCGGCGTCAGCGGCATCGGCATCATCGTCAACCACTTCACCGGCTTCCCGGTCGGTATCTTCTACTTCCTGGTCAACATCCCCCTGATGGTGATCGGCTTTTTTTATCTAGGACGCTGGCGCTTTGTGTTTAGCACCATCCTGGCCGTCGTGCTGTTTTCAGGGTTGACCGAAGCGTTGGTATGGCTGCTGCCCCTCTATCTCGGCCCCGACCCGGTGACCAACGACGTGTTGCTCAGCGCCATCTATGCAGGCGTCGTCGGCGGCATCGGCGGCGGCTTTGTCTACGCCGCAGGCTCGACGCTGGGCGGGACAGCCATCCTGGGCCGCATCCTCCAGCTACGTACGGGGGTGCCGCTCAGCCAGGTCTATCTGTGGGTAGACGGTGCAATCGTGGTCAGTGCGGCCATCGTCTTTGGCTGGGAGATCTCGCTCTACGCCATGTTGACCCTGCTGCTCAGTGGGCTGGCCGCCGATTATGCGCTGGAAGGTCCCAGCCGGGCGCGCAACGCCATCATCATCACCACCAAAAAAGATGCCATGCTCCACGCGCTCATGCACCAACTAGACCGAGGGGCCAGCGTGTGGGAGGCCACGGGCGGCTACACCGGCGACCCGCGCACCATCATCTTGTGTACGATCTACCGGCCCCAGGTCAACGACCTCAGGCGCGTGGTCAGCGAGGTAGACCCACACGCCTTTGTCTCCATTGGCATTACACAGGAAGTTTTGGGGAGCGGCTTTTCACCGCTGGTGCGGTAATGGGCCGGGCAGCGCATGAACCGTTAACAAGCCTTTGTGCAATCGTTAACCCGGCAGCGGTAATCTACAGACGTTGTGGAGATCTCTGGGGAGCCTGATCACACAACTCGCTTCAACCCGTGCAATCTCCTCTGCTGTCTCCTCTCTATTTCCTCTGAAAACGGCTCGCCCAGAGCGGCAAGCCGTTTTCAAAACCTCCTCCTGAACGGCTACTGTGACAACTCGCGCAGGTTATCCCAAAGCAGATAGCTCGCCAGCATCACCACCGTCAGGGCGACGATGGGCCAGAAGAACTCGTACAGCAGCACCAACGCCGCCACAACCGCCAGGCCAATCGTCACGCTGGTCACCATGCGTACAATGCGTCCGCGAAACGTTGCTTCGATAAAGGCAAAGAGCGCGATCATCGCCGCCAGCCCAAAGATCACATAGTGGCGAGCGAAGTAGAACAGCCCCACCAACACAACCAGCATCAAGCCGATGCTGGCCGCAGCCCAGAGCTCGGCCAGGCGTGCGGCGCGGAACTGCGCGTCCGGCGTGGGCTTATGGGCGTGACGGATGTGAGCGCGCGGCGGCTCGCGCACCCCGGCTTCCAACTCCGCCGCGTACTCTCGCAGCGAATCGAGCAAGGCCTGGTCGGCGGTCAGTTCCTCGCGCTGCGCTGCCAACTCGGCAGAAAGCCGCTGCAGCCGCTCACTGTACTCCTGAGCAAGCTGCTGTAAATGGGGCTGGTCACGCATCCCGCGCAGCGCCGTTCCCAAGGTACGCACCTCATGGCTCTTTTCCTGGATACTGGCGCGCAGTTCCCGCTGCCGTTCAGAGAGTGCCAGTTGTTGCGCCACGACCAAGCGCATTTCCTCATGGGCAGGTGCAACTTTGTCAAGCCCGGCCCACCCTACCGGGTCATACCAGGCGCGGCGCAGCGATCGATCGCGGTTGTACATCGGGCCTGCGGGCGCGTCTTCCCCGGCAAACGGGTCACGCGCATACAACCCCCACAGCCCGCGATAGGCGCTCAACCAGGCATCTTCGGCATGCAGCAGCCGCGGCGGCGCCCAGGTCTTATCCTGCCCCACCCCGATTGACAACCCATCCCCGCGTGCGTAGTCTACAAAGGGAATGCGGAAGAGATTTGTGCGCGGTTCGTCAGGCGGCAGTGACTCATCGCCCTGGTACTGGCGCAGTTGCTGATGCCAGAATGCGTCGAGCCGGTCATAGATCTTGGCAAGCGGCTGCAAAAAGGGCAGTTCCAACTCAGTCAGGTATTCACCGCGCCGGAAGTAGCCTGCGTGGGACCCTGCGGCCACATAGACGACCGGATGCAGCCCGCCGATCTTCTCCAATTCCGGGTCATCCCAGCGGCGGCGCAGGTCATCGCCCTCGTAATCGTGCGACGCATAGGCGACCCATTCAGGCCGGTAGCGGATCAGCGGGTCGCGGTCTTGCCCATCCACCGTGGCACGCTCGCGCTCCGGGTCATCCGCCAGATAGACAGAGACCATCTCCCAGTCGGCCTCATGGTCGTTGGCCCCGGAAAAGGAGGAACGCCAGTTGTTGTAGACGTAGAAATACCAGTACTGCACCACGATCCAACCGGCCTCGCGCACCACGCGGCCAT
>CAZYQJ010000750.1:1338-2874 GCA_964649925.1 uncultured Litorilinea sp. | reverse complement strand
GGCAAAGTCTGATTCGGGTGGCTGACGACCTAGTCGGTGGAGTACAACACCAACAACTGCGAGTATCCCGGAACTGACCCGCTCCTCTGTTGATAACGGTTCCCAAACATCGTCAAGATTACTGGTCGCAACATCAATCGGAAGGGGAAGCTTGACACCAGTGACTGCTTGGCCAGTATTACCGGCTGTTTCGGCCACTAGCAAGGCCTCCGGCGCAAGTATCGCAGCCGCTACATAGGCGGTCAAAGCGAGATTCTCTGGATTACCAGGTCTATGTTTCTTGTTTGCTTCGCGTACCGATCGCCTGGTAACATTCTGGCCGCCACGAGGACCCCTAATAAGTTGGAGTTGGTCATCGGGGTGGAAATCAGGGAGATCGATTTCTCTTAGGCCGGTCACTTGGGTTGATCGATCTAGAAGTGATCGTGCGACGGCTCTGTCGAATCTCTCGAGTGCGACTTTGGGGAGAGCCGAACTTCGATATCCGTATTGAGCCAAAGCTGATTCAACGAATTGCGGATTATTGACCAACAGGATGCTGAACGCCCGCTCATCTGTTCTTCGCAGATCATTTAGTCCTGTGATCACAGAGGAAGATGATGAATCAGTGCCGTATGGATCAGTCAGGTTTATTGGATGCCCCCGAGAAAATCGATATAGATTCACCCCGTCCACCAACCCCGCTGGGTCAGTACTTAACCACCGACCCAGCCACAGCACATAATAGCGCGCGCGATGATAACTTAACCCCGTTTCCTCGTCGCGCTCTTTGCCTGTATAGCGATAGCGCTTTCGTTGCACCTCGGCTTGTGAACGGCTGGCCTGGTAGGAAGTGCTCCCATAAGGAAAGTACTCTTCATAGGAGATGATTTGCGCCTGGGCATCCAGCTCCACGCTGGCCGTGCCAAGATGGTTGCTCACCTGGTAGCGAATAAGCTGCCCCGGTGAACCATCATTGCCTTGAGTGCGGGTTTCTACCAGGGCAATTCGCTGCCGGTCGTCCATGATGTGCAGCGTCTCGCGCGCAAGTGTCACGGTGCTGCCGCTACCGTTGAATTCCTTGTACACCTCGAAGGCCCCTAGATAGGTGCGTTCCTTGCGCCGGGTCCCGTTCTGACGCTCGGTCACCTTGCGCACGCGCTGTCCGGCCGCGTCATAGACGTACCAGGTCGTCTCCGGCGCGCCGCTGGCGGTGGCAGCCTGCTTCGATGTCGTCTGGAGCTGATCGCGGTAGTCCCACTGCATCAGCGTCAAATGGGGCATGCGCAACATGCTGCCATGCTCGTCATAGCCATCTTGATTTGCGCTGTAGATCTCAGTCGTGGCCCCAATCGTCGTGCTGGTCAGGCGGTTGCTCTGCTTTGTCGGTTCGACCTGGCTGGTTTCTTCATAGGCATAGGTGCGCGTCCAGCCGGGATGGGTCGGGTCGCTGCCGCGGTGCTGCATCTCCAGGAAGTTGCCCATGGCATCGTAGATGTAACGCTCGACGTAGGTACCCATGGCGTTGTCATCGCTGGGATGCAGCAAACCCACGCG
>CAZYQJ010000750.1:0-1328 GCA_964649925.1 uncultured Litorilinea sp. | reverse complement strand
TCATCGTGGGAGTGCGGGACCGGTGCGCCGCCCATCTGGCCCAGATGCTCGCGCCCAGTGGCTTCGATTAAGCGATACACGGCGTCGTAGGTGTAGTCGTTGCTCGGTTCCACGCGCCGGTTGCGGAAAAATATCGTCTGTTGCGCATTGTCGCGAATGTGGGTGATATTGCCCGCCGGGTCGTAGGTGTAGTGCAGGTTTTGCACCTGGCAGCCAGGCCAGCCTGGCGCGGGCGGCTGCGGACAGTCACCAGGAAAGCTACTCGCGTTGCGCCAGGTGAGCAGATGGGTCAGGCGGAAAGTCAGCGGATCGTATGCGTACGTCGTCGTCACGCCGTTGCCATACTCGATTGCGGTGCGCTGGCCCTTGGCGTCGTAGTCGATGTCGACCACAAAAGGCGTGGCGACCGCGGCCCCGCGCAGATTGGCCTCAATACGTTCCAGCAGATTGGCCTCATTATAGCCCGGTCGGATAACGCTGTTGTCCGGCGACTGCACCTCCACCGGCCGGTTGAGGGCGTCGTAGCGCGTACGGCTGGTGTAGGTCGCCGCTTCCAGCGGCACAGTGGACGACCAGTCCAGGGTGGTTTTGTACTCGCGGGCAAACTGACGCCGGTTGCTGAGCAGATTGCCTTTGAAGTCGTACTCATCGCTGGTGACAACGCCGGCCTGATCGGAGAGTTGCACCACCTGCCCACGCAGGTTGTTGGCTGCCGGGTTGGGTCTGCTTTCGCCGTAGACCGTGCGCTCTACCAGCAGCTCGGGGCCTGCGCCCTCGGTCATGTAGGACTCGATCGGCCGGCGCAGGGGATCGTAGACGGTGCGGAAGCGGTGGTTGCGGCTGTCCCAGGCATAGAGCGGGTTGCCGGTCACGTCGTTGAGCATCCAGCGCTCGCCCGCCTCCATACTGGCCTGATGAATAAGGTTGCCGAGCACGTCATAGTCGTAGCGCATGACGATGCGGCCCAGTGTATCACCGTTCTGTTCGATGGCGTCGCGCACGCTGCGCTGGTTGCCCTCAATGTCCAACTCGACCCGGGCCGGGTAGGTCTCATCTATGATAAGACCGTCTCTCTCGAAGCGGTTCTGGGCGTCGCTGCGGAAAGGCCGCCCGAGCGTGTCGAAATAGGCCGTGGTGTGCGTACCGGCGTGAACGGCTGTCTTTTCCGCTGCGCGGGTTTCATGGATGCGGTCAGCCGGATCGGGATAGCGCGCGATGAACGCGCTCAGGTGGGTCGCATCGGTGCGCAGCGTATGCCATGTGGGCAGGTAGTCTGTCTGCGGCAAACGGCGGAAGAACTCACCCACGTCGGGGTCGCTCTTAGGATC
>CAZYQJ010000749.1:0-2876 GCA_964649925.1 uncultured Litorilinea sp. | reverse complement strand
GGTCACCTTTGACCCGTCGATCATCAGCTACCGGGAAATCCTGGAAGTCTTCTTCACCATCCATGATCCGACGACGCTCAACCGCCAGGGCGCAGACGTAGGAACACAGTACCGTTCGGTGATCTTCACCCACTCGCCGGATCAGGAGACCACAGCACGCGCCGTCATCGCCGCGATCGAGGCCGCTAACCTCTGGCCCGATCCGATTGTGACCGAGGTCACGCCCGCTGGCCCCTTCTATATGGCAGAGGACTATCACCAGGAGTACTACGCCAATAACCCGCGCCAGCCCTACTGCCAGGTCGTCATCGCGCCCAAGGTTGCCAAGTTCCGCAAGCAGTATCTAGACAAACTCAAGAAAGTCACACAGTAAACGCCAAGAAACGATCCCGCCCGGCGCGCCCGGATCGGTGCGCCCCGTCCCAGGAGGATTCAGCCCCGTGCCCATGCCTGCCGCCGCCGAGGAGATGCGCCGCGCCCTCCTCGCCGCCGACCCCCGTCTCAGCCGCTTTGACCCGCTGCCCCGCATCCTCAGCTATGACGATTTCGACCACGGCTTGCAAGGCTGGACGGCATTGATCGGCAACTATGAAGACACGCTGGATGCCATGCTGCCTGAATACCAGACGCTGCGCGGTCCCATGCTCAGCAACCTCAGCATGTGGGATACCGGCACAGATGGGTCGGCGGCAGGAACCTATGCGCTCAAACTCGCCACCCTCCCGCGCGCCGGTGCGCTGGCCGTCGCCATCAAACGGCTGACCTTCCGGCAACTCGCTCCGCTGCGCGTGGAGTGCTACTTTACCTTCAAGCCCGAAGCCACCGAACTGCGCCTCTCCGAAACCGATGTGCGCGCCGTGGGCATTCTGCTCGACCTGCAGGACGTGGACACGCGCGGCGACAGCGCCGAACGCGTCATGCCCCATATCCGTTACCTCAACGCCCGCGACGGCCAGGCTATCGGCCAATGGCAGTTCAAACGCCAGCGCGAAACCCTGCGCGATATCGGCGGCACAGGCAAAACCAAGTCTCATTTTCACCTTGCCCCCGAAGGCTGGGAAGATATCCCCCACGCCCAGCAGCGTCTCTGCTATAATGAGATCGCCACCAAGCAAAACTGGTATTACCTGCGTCTGGATTTTGACCTGGCGACCATGTCCTTTCTGGGATTGCAGTGCAACGACCGCGTATTTGACGTCAGCGCCATCGGCCCTATGCGCATGCCCGCCATGGCGAACCTGTGGTGTATGCTCAATACCGTCTTTTTTGTCGAAACCGATCTAGACAAGCGCGCCTTTCTCTATCTGGATTCAGTCCTCATTTCGTCAGAAGGCTAACGCGCTAGATCAGGAGAAAACGCCTGTGTCGCCACGCCTGACGCGCCTGCGCGCCGAGCTAGACCTGCACGGCTATGACGCCTATCTCGCCGCACAGCGTGCCAATCAACTCTATCTGGTTCCCGCCGATGAACCGGTCTCGGCGCTGCCGCCTGTGCCGTTCACCCTCTTTGGCGACGCCGCGCCGCTGATCTTCCCTGACCCGGCCTTTTACTATGCCTGCCGCGACCATCTGCAGGGCTGTGAGTTGGCAAAAACTGAGATAGGCGATCCCAGCGCGCGCGACCAACTCGTCGCCCAACTCCTGCGCCGCGGCGTACGCCGCCTGGTCAGCGACCCGCTGTCCCCGGACCTGATCGACCAACTGCACACCCACATCCCCAGCCTGGAGGTGACCGTAGACCCGCACTGGGGTGCACGGCTTCGCCGCACCAAGGAGCCTGCTGAGATCGCGCTGCTGCGTCAGGCGGCGCTCATCTCCGACCTGGGCATGGTGGCAGCCTTTGCCGCGGCACGACCCGGCGTGTCAGGCCGCGAGATCGCCGCCGAAGCGACCGCGGCTATGCTGCGCGCCGGGGCCGAAGAGGCCAGCCTGCAAGTGGCGGTCGGCCCGGCCACCGCCTACATGGGCACAGGTGATTGGGTCTTTGACCCGCGGCGCAAACTACAAGCGGGTGACCTGCTCTTGGTGGATATGGCGATTCGCTATCACGGCTATTTGGGCGACCAAACGCGCACCGCGATCGTCGGCGAAGGCACGCCCGAACGCCGCGACCTGATTGATACGGTTCAGACCGTCTATCGCGCCACGCGTGACGCCATGCGCCCTGGCGCGACCAGCGCCGAACTCTACTTCATCACCGTAGACCTGCTCGCCCAAAAGGGCTGGCGGCAGTACTTCCCCCATCACATCTCGCACGGGCTGGGCCTGGGCGGCGACCTGCCGCGCGTGGCCGCCGATGCAGACGACACACTGCAAGTAGGCGATGCGCTCTCCTGCGAACCCGGCGTCTATATTCCGGGCGTAGGCGGCGCGCGCTTCGAAAATATGCTGATCATTACCGCAGTCGGCGCAGAGGAATTGACCCTCTCCCCCGCTAACCCGGTATAGGGAGTGGGCAGTAGGGAGTCGGGACCAGAGAGCAGGCGTAGCCGACCCTGCTTCTGCCCCCACCTGCCACCTCGGCAACGGCGGCGCAGCTGCACTGCCCATCTGGATCAAAACGGAGGAACCTGTCAGGTGACTATGAACCAACAAGGGGCAACGCCGTCAGGCGGACAACCCTCGGCCATGCAGGTCTGGTCTGCCATCGGGCAGACGCCGGAACTGGTCGGCTATTTCCAGGGCATTTTCACCAAAGCGGGCGTCACCGTCGAGGAGACCGGCGAAACCTTTACCGTGACGCACCACGGCGACCAGGTGAGCTTTGCGCCGGGGCTGGCGGATGATGTCGAGTTTGTCGTGCCGGTTCACCTGGAAAATGTGACCCGGCTCGCTGCCCACGCGCGTGACGGCGCGTTCGACGCGGAAGAGTCCTG
>CAZYQJ010000748.1:0-2879 GCA_964649925.1 uncultured Litorilinea sp. | reverse complement strand
CAGCGCGGGGATGGAACTGCATGAACAGGACAAGATCATCTGGCGCAAACACTGGCTGGTCTTGTTGGCGAAGATCGGCGGGCCGCTGACCGTCCTTGTGGTCATCCTGTTGATGCTCGCAGGCCAGCAACTGCTTCCCCCCAGCCTTCGGTCAATCGTCATCCCCTTTGACATCCTGCTCGCCTTTGTCGGGTTGGCGATGATCCTCACCATCATCTGGTACACGCTGGACTGGCGCAATGATACCTACGAGATAGACGCCAAACAGATTTCGGACGTCGAGAAGAAGCCGTTCTTTTTCTCCGAACAGCGGCGTTCTGCACTCCTGGGCGAGATCGAGCATATCGAGGTGCGCATCCCCAGCCCGTTCCACTACCTGTTCAATTTTGGCAATGTGACGCTGCAGACCGCGGCCAGCGAGGGTGAATTCAGCTTCGATTGGGTTCCAGACCCGCGGCGGGTCAGCGAGGAAATCCGGCGGCGTATCGAGGTCTACCGCCATCAACAGGAAGCGACGCGCGCCCGCCAGCGCGCCCAGGAACTGCCTGATTGGTTTGAGATGTACAACCGCTTGGGTGGGGATGGGTCGTCTATGACCCGAAGCTGAGGCGGTCGATCAGCCGCTTGGGTAGCCCGGCCTCACGCATTTGCCCCTGGGTCAGTTCCACCGGGTAGGGAACGCGCTCATACCGCCAGATCATCTTCTCCAGGTCAAAGATAGCATAGGCGGCGCGCGCGTCGTTGTCACGCGGCTGGCCGACGCTGCCCGGGTTGACGATCAACCGCTGTGTGGCGGAGGTCGCCAGATGCACCGGTTGTCCTGGATGGGGCAGCAGGTACTCCACCGTGGCAGGCTGGTAGTCGGACGGGGACCGGTCGCCGTCGGTGTGCAGCCGCCAGCGATAGATGGCAGGTTTGTGCGTATGGCCCACCAGACAGATCGGCTCGTCAAAGACCGCAAAGTTCTCCATCGCGATCAGCGGCGTCAGGATGTATTCCCACACAGGCTCACGCGGGCTGGCGTGGGTGATGAGGATCTGGTCGCTCTGCAGCGGGTGGAGCGGGATGTGGGGCAGGCTATCTAGATAAGCCCGGTTTTCTTCCGTCAACTGCTGGCGCGTCCACAGCACAGCCTGGCGCGCCTGCGGGTTGAAATCATCCACGTTGATGCCCTCACGGTCGAGGACGGCCCAATCATGGTTGCCCATGACGCACAGTTCGGCGCGTTCGCGCACCAGGTTGATACACTCGTTCGGGCAGGGGCCATAGCCGACCACATCACCCAAACACCAAACGACGTCATACTGACCCGCGGCTGCGCTCAGTACCGTTTCAAGCGCCACCAGGTTCGCGTGAATATCGGAGAGAATCAAGACTCGCATAGTCTGCCATCATACCACACGCAGCGCCAGGGGGCGAACGCGCTGCAGCCTGCCCTCTCTTTTCCGCCGGTTGATTTGACGGATGCAAACCCGCTAGTCTATCATCGGTCTATGTGCCGGAACGAGTGAACAAGTCGAACCCAACCATAAGGGGAAAACGAGCCATCTCCATGAACAGTCACGGCCTGGATGGGGCCAAGCCTGGCGCAGGCCAGGAGGTTTCCGCCGCGCAGCCATCGCGCTTCCGTTTTGTCGGCATTCTCCACCACCCCAAGAAACCTGAATCCAGCGAACTCGCCAGGGAGATTGGCGACTTTTTACGCGCCCATGGTGTAGACGAAATCTGGCATGCGTCGGCCTGGGAGAGCGAAGCGGTGATGGAGCATCTGCCCAACGTCGATCTCCTGATCACGCTGGGCGGCGATGGCACCCTGCTGCGCGCCGCGCGCCTGGGGGCGCGCCATGCCGTGCCCATGCTGGGCGTCAAGATGGGACGGCTCGGTTTCTTGGCCGAAATCCAGCCCGAAGGCTGGCAGCACCCGCTGCAACAGATGCTTGCCGGAGAGTTCTGGACTGAGAAGCGGCTGATGGTGCGCGCCCGCGTCTTTCGGCCTGATGGCCCTGACCAACGGCCCCAGTGCATCTGCGAATATGACGCCCTCAACGACGTGGTGTTGAGCCGCGGCGGACTGGCGCGCGTGGTGCGGATCAGCGCCAAACTGGACGGCAGCTATCTGACCACCTATACCTGCGACGGGCTGATCGTCAGCACAGCCACCGGCAGCACCGGCTATGCGCTGGCGGTCGATGGCCCCATCCTGCCGCCCGAACTCCGCAACATCCTGGTGATCCCGATTGCCCCCCACCTCAGCATGGATCGGGCAGTCGTCTTGGCGGAGGGAACTGAAATCTCCCTGCAAGCCTACAGCGACCACGAATCCATGCTGACAGTGGATGGGCAATTCGTAGTTGAAATCCAGGATGGCGACGTCGTCACCGTCACCGGCAGCCCGCACCTGGCCCAGTTTATCCGGCTGCGCGACCGCGGCTATTTCTACCAGGCCTTGATGGAAAAGCTGCGCTGGCCCGACTACAACGAGTCTACCACCTGACCGCGTAAGCAGGCGCGGCCCCTAGCCGCCTGTCTGCGCGGTCACCCAGCCCTCGCCGCTCTCCAGGTCGCGGCCCAGACGCCACTCGCGGCCAAACACCTGCATAGAGACCTCAACGCGCGCCGCGCCGGGTGCAAAGCCTGGTGCGATTGTGGCCTGCACCTCCGGCGCGCGGCTCCCGCGGTAAGGAACCACCGCTGTCAGAAAGACCGCGGGCGCATGATCCGTGTGCCGGTAGGCGACGGCGGCGCGTGCGGCGCGCTGTCCATGATCCCAGGCATACCATCCCCGGCTCAACGAAGCGGTGACAGCCTCACTGTCGGCGGGCTGTACCAATACATTGGCATCGTCGAAGCAGCTTGTCACCGCGCCGGTGGCGACATCG
>CAZYQJ010000747.1:0-2879 GCA_964649925.1 uncultured Litorilinea sp. | reverse complement strand
ACCACGGATGCCGCGGGTGAATGTCTGATCGCCAGTGTGGAGCATGACGGGCGCACGATCTTGGTGGTCGTGTTGGGGAGTACGGCGCGCTATGACGATGCCGAGCGATTATACCGGGCCTATGAGTCGCTCTACCGGCGCACGGCAGCCGATGGACGGGCGCTATCGGTCCTCAATCGGGTCTATGATGGGGACGGAGTGCGCTATGTGCAGCCCGCAGGACCGCCCCCGGATGTGTTGGCGCATGCACCGGTCGGGGCTGAACTGCGCGGTTTTCGTAGGTTGGAGTCGAGTTTGAGTGATGAGATGGAGCGCGGGGCGCGCGTCGGCGTGTTGGAGTGGCGCATGGGCGACGTGGTGGTGGCTACCCAGACGTTGGTACTGCGCTGAGAAGGTGCGCTGAAGATGGCTGAGGAACGTTTGCAGAAAGTCTTGGCAGCGGCAGGGGTCGCCAGCCGCCGCGCCGCGGAGGAATTGATCACCGCAGGGCGCGTCCAGGTCAACGGCATGACGATCACCGAGTTGGGGACTAAGGTCGATCCGGCGCTGGTGCAGATCACGGTGGATGGTCGCCCGGTGGGTACACCCACGCGCCATGTGTACTATAAGCTGAACAAACCCCGCGGTGTCCTGAGTGATATTGGCGGGGCAACTTGGGGGCGATCAACGGTGGCAGAACTGCTGCCCGAAGGCACACGCCGGGTCTTTCCGGTAGGGCGGCTGGATCTGAACAGCGAAGGGCTGGTGCTGCTGACGGACGACGGCGATCTGGCGCATCGCTTGACCCACCCGCGCTTTGAGCACCCCAAGACCTATTATGTGCTGGTGGCGGAGCGGCCAAGCGAGTCGGCACTGGCGGCGCTACGCCGCGGTGTGGATCTACCGGAAGGGCGCACCGCTCCGGCAGAGGCGCGGGTCGTGCCTTCCCTGCCGCCTGATCTGGTGCTAGAGCCTGGCCCCACCAAAGGGGTGTGGCTGGAGATCGTGCTGCGCGAGGGGAAGAAACGCCAGATCCGGCACATGACTGCGGCGCTCGGTTATCCAACGTTGCGGTTGGTGCGCTGGGCGTTGGGGCCGCTGGTCTTGGGCAACCTGCCGCCGGGCCAGAGCGCGCTGTTGACGCGGCGCGAGGTGGCCGCGCTGCGGATGTGGGCGGCCCAGTCACCCCAGCGGCGCGCCAATACGACGAGACCTAAACCCGGCTGGCCCTCCCCCGGTACAGCCTCACGCCGTGCCAGCGGGCGGCGCGGGTCCTCGCGCCCACCCAAAGGCCGGTCTAGATAGTGTTGTGGCGTGCCACAAGCCCAGATCATGAGGAGACGGATGAATCCCAGTTCCGCGGCGTCTTCGCAGGACGGAAAGCCGTCGCCGCAGCGTTGTCATGATTATCAGGAGGTGGGCCGCTGCTTGACGCCGCACGTCGTGGCGATTGACGGCCCAGCCGGGTCGGGCAAAAGTACAGTCGGTTTTGCAGTGGCCCAGGCGTTGGACTATCTCTATTTTGACACCGGCGCGATGTACCGGGCTGTCACCTGGACGGCCATCGCCCGCGGCATCGCCACCCAGGATGAGCACGCGATTGGGGCATTGGCGTCCGGGTTGGACATGGACATTCGACCCCCGGCAGATGGACCTGGCAGCGAGCGCAACAGCGTGGTGATCGTGGATGGCGAAGAAATCACCCACCAGATCCGCAGGCCGGAGGTAGACCAACAGGTATCGATGGTGTCGGCATATATGCAGGTGCGTGAGGCGATGAGCCGCCAGCAGCGCCGGATCGGACAGCGTTATGGCAGCGGGCAGGCGGAAAAGGCCGGGGTGGTGATGGTGGGCCGCGATATCGGCACGGTGATCATGCCCGAGGCACCCATCAAGATCTATCTCAATGCATCGACCGAAGAGCGCGCGCGGCGACGTCATCACGAACTGGAGGAACGCGGCAAGTCAATCGCATATGAACAGGTGTTAAGTGATCTGATCCACCGCGACCGGATCGATAGCAGCCGGGCGCTGTCGCCATTGCGCGCGGCGGAAGATGCCGTGGTGCTGGACACGTCTGGCATGTCTGTGGACGAGGCCGTGGCTGCGGCCCTGCACCTGATCGAACAGGTCGCCTGCGGACAGACGGGAGACGGGAATGGCCGAGATTGATCTCACGCCCAGCCAGCGCATCGAACTCTATTATTGGATGCGGCTGACGCGCACCTTTGATGACCACATGGTGGCCTATTGGAAACAGGGCCGCGGGGTGGGCGGCGTGTTTAGCCAGCGCGGGCATGAGGCGATCAGCGTGGGCAGTGCATACGCCATGCAGCCGGAGGACGTGATCGCGCCGATGCACCGCGACCTGGGAACCTATCTCCAGCGCGGCATGTCGCCCCGGCGTATTTTTGCCAATATGTTGGGCAAGGCGACAGGGGTGAGCGGCGGTCGCGATGCCAACCTACACGGTTCGGGCGATCTGAGCCTCAACCTGATCGGGTTTATCAGCCACCTGCCCCACTCGCTGCCGGTTGCCGTGGGCGCGGCGATGAGCTTTGTCTACCGCAAAGAGGCGCGCGTCGCCATGTCCTATGTCGGCGACGGTTCCAGCAGTGCAGGGCTGTTTCACGAATCGTTGAACCTGGCAGCGGTGTTCAATGCCCCTTTCGTCTTGATTGTCGAGAACAACCAGTATGCCTATTCGACACCGCTCCACCAACAGATGCGCGTGCCTGACATTGCGGCGCGCGCCGATGGCTACGGCATCCCTGGCGAGATTGTGGACGGCAACGATGTGGAAGCGGTCTATGCCGCCACCAAGCGTGCCGCGGATCGCGCCCGCAGCGGCGGCGGGCCTTCGTTGATCGAGTGCAAGACGATGCGTATGATGGGCCATG
>CAZYQJ010000746.1:0-2894 GCA_964649925.1 uncultured Litorilinea sp. | reverse complement strand
GTGGCCGTTGGGCATGCGCACGCCGGAGACCACCTGGAAGATGCCTGCCTCTGCTGAACTGTAGAGTTTGAGCAGGCCATAGGCTTCTTCAGGGTAGGCCGTGTTGCTGTTGATCATAAACTGGTTCCCTGAATAGCAGGTCCCCTGGCGGCCCTCCGGCCCTACAGGCAGCATCGCCACGCCCATCTCGAAGCGGTCTTCGATCAGCCGGATATTATTGGGCACAACCCCCGCAGTGGAGGCATGGGTAGCGACCATTCCGGCGCGGAAGGTATTGACCGGCTGCTCGTCGATGTAGTCGGCGCGGCGCAAGGCAACCCGCGAATCGAGCAGGTCGCGATACCACGCGCCCACTTCTTCATGAAGCGGCGTGTTGAAGGTCAGTTGTGTGCCGTCGGCGTTCATGATCCAGCCGTCAAGCGAATCCGGGCTGCCCCAACAGCGCGAGATATTGCAGTAGTAGTGGAACGAGTTCATGCCATCAAAGCCCATGCCGAAGATACCGTTTTCAGGGTCGGCGGCGGCTTTGGCGAGTTCCGTCCAGTCGGCCATGGTCCAGCCATCTTGGGGCAGGGGCAGGCCCTTTTCTTCCAGCATCGTCTTGTTGTAGTTGATGGCGATGTTGCCG
Organism: uncultured Litorilinea sp.; assembly: GCA_964649925.1. GTDB lineage: Bacteria > Chloroflexota > Anaerolineae > Caldilineales > Caldilineaceae > QEUY01. The sequence goes on along the minus strand of CAZYQJ010000746.1, from coordinate 2,266 downwards.
CCTGGATGCACATGCACCGGCACAGAGAAGTTCTTGCCGTCGAAGGCGTTGCCGGTCAGCACGCTGGGGTAGATGTCGTCAAAGTCCGGCAACGGGTCTGACGCCCACAAATCGTCCAGTTCGAGATAGATGCCCTTCAGGTAGTTGATGAAGAGCCAGCGGTGATGGCCGTAAACTACATCCTGCAAGGTGTTGGAGATAAAGCCGGTCTGCGTCTTGGTCTCGATCTCGTTGTAGACCGTCTCCTCGATGATGACCTCGATCCCGGTTTCGTCCTGGTAACGCTGTGCGAATTCGCTCGCCATCTGCGCCCCAGCACCGACATCGGTCTGGACGCGAATCGAGACATCGGTCGGGGCCGGGGCGTTTGCCTCCTCGACCGCAGACCCGGTTTCGCCGCCGGTTGCTGCCGGAACTGGGGTTGTGCAGGCCGCCAGCAGATGGGCGGCAGTGCCGCCTAGCCCGGTCGCAGCCAGGCCCTGCAGAAACCGCCGCCTTGTCATACGGTTGCGCTGCATGGGTGTCTTCTTCCGCATGGTTCCTCCTTTTGGAATCAGTGCGCCGTTACATGTGGGGAGTACGGTTTAACCCTTGATGCCGGACATGACGATGCCCTGCACAAAGTAGCGTTGGCCCAGGAAGAAGATCGTGATAATCGGTAGCATGGAGAGGATACAGGCCGCCATCAGTAGATGCTGCAGCGGTTCGCCGCCTACTTCGGGGTTGGTGTTAAAGAAATGAAGCCCCACCGAGACAGTGAACTTTTCCGGCGAGTTGAGGTAGATCAGCGGGGTGAGGAATTCACTCCACTGGCTGATGATCGTGATGATCGCCAGCGTCGCCAGGACTGGTTTGCACAAGGGCAGCAGGATCGACCAGAAGATGCGGAAGAAGCCTGCCCCGTCGATCAGCGCCGCTTCGTCCAGGTCGCGCGGCAGCGACAGGAAGAACTGGCGCATGAGGAAGATGGCGAACCCGCCGCCCCCAAACCAGAGCGGAACCCACAGCGGATAGAGCGTGTTCACCCACCCCAGACGGTAGAACAGCACAAATTGCGGGATCAAAGTGACTTGGGCCGGGAGCATCATGGTCGCCAGCGTGATCAGAAAGAGCGTATTGCGCCCGCGATACTCAAACCGCGCCAGCGAATAGGCCACCAGTGAGGCGCTGATCACCGTGCCGACGGTTCCCAAAACGACGATCACGGTCGAATTCCATGCCCAGCGCAGCACAGGGATGCGCGGCGTCACCAAGACCTGGTAATAGTTGGTCCACTGTGGGACTTCGGGAATCCACACGGGCGGGAAGGCGAACATCTCCGGCGATGTCTTGAGCGAACTCATCAGCGTCCAAAAGAGCGGGAAGCCGAAAAGCACGCACAAAAAGAGCACCAGGACATAGAGCAGGAGACGACCCAGGCGCAGGCGCAGCAAGGGGGCTGTGGTGCGTCTGGCAACGGTCGGTTGGGCGATAGTCTGTTGTGCCATCGTAGCTCTCCTTTAGCCGCCTTCGTAGTGGACCCAGCGCCGCGAATAGACCACCTGTACCCAGGTGAAGATAATCAAGACCAACGCCAATATCCAGGCCAGCGCGCTGCCATAGCCCAGCCGGAAATAGGCAAACGCTTCGCTGTAGATATGCAGCGCAAAGAACCAGGTCGCATAGGATGGGCCGCCTTTGGTCGCCACCCAGGCGGTGTTAAAGACCTTGAGGGCCGCGATCATCACCAGCACCATGTTCAGGAACATGGTGGGCGAAAGCAGCGGCAGCGTCACATGCCAGAACTTGCGTACGCTGCTGGCCCCGTCGATCTCTGCCGCTTCGTACAACTCTTGGGGGACACCCTGCAGCCCTGCCAAAAAGATGAGCATGGTATTGCCGCCCACAGCCGCCCACACGCTGATCATGGTCAGCGAATAGAGCGCGGAACTGCGTGCCGCCAGCCATGCCGGTGGGTTTTCCATGCCCAGATCACGCAGGATGGCATTGACCGGGCCGAGCCGGGGCTGAAGCAAAAAGACCCACACCACCGCCAGCGCCACGGCAGGGATCAGGTGGGGCATAAAGAAAACCGTGCGGTAGATGTTGGTCCCCTTCAGCTTCTGGTTGAGCAGCGATGCCAGCAAGATCGATCCGACAATGGTGGCCGGGGCGTAAATAAAGGTGAATTTGAAGGTGCGCCACATCGACGGCCAGAACAGGTCATCCCCGGTAAAGGCGCGAATATAGTTGGTTAGCCCCGTGAACTTAGGCGTGCCGATGACCT
>CAZYQJ010000745.1:0-2904 GCA_964649925.1 uncultured Litorilinea sp. | reverse complement strand
GTGGTTCAGTGTGACGGCGAGATGATCGGGGAAACGCCCAAGCGGATTCGTGTGCTGCCTGCGGCGATTAAGGTAGTGGTTCCGGTGCCTGTACCTGCCGTGCCGATGACCGAGTAAACCGGCATGGGTCTTGACCACAACCCGGTGGAGCAGGTCGCGGAACGCAATCTGCTGCTGCGTACGCTGGCAGATATCCCGGCAGTTCTCCGCCGGTTGTGGCGGGAGTATCGCCGCCAGGGGGCGCGGGCTGCGGCGCAATATGCCGCCGACCATGTGACCCGGTTGGTGAGGGGTGCGCCGCCGCGCTATTTTAGCCAGGTGACGCCGGAGGTGCATGTGGGGGGGCAATATCTGGCGCGCGGCTGGCCCCGGCTTCAGGCGCGTGGGATCACCGCGGTGATCAACTTGCGCGACGAGTTTGACGACGCCGAGGCAGGCATCGCCCCTGATGCCTACCTGTATCTGCCCACCCTGGACGACACGCCGCCGCGCATGGAAGATTTGTGCCGCGGCGTCCGCTTTATCGAGCAGGTGATCGAGTCGGGCGGGCGCGTCTACGTCCACTGTATGTTTGGCGTGGGCCGGTCGGTGACGCTGGTGGCCGCCTATCTGGTGAGCCAGGGGATCACCCCGGCGGAAGCCTGGTGGACGATCCGCAAGGCGCGGCCCTTCATCCAGCCGACGCCGGGACAGGTGGGGCTGGTCGAGGAATTTGCCTCCCTGCGCCCCGACTGCGCGGCCGTCGCCGCCACTGCCGCTGACATGCCTCTGTTTGACATTCCATCGCCGCCCGCGTAGCATGTTCGGCAGCGGAACACCTGATATTATCCATCCCTGCCGATCCTCTTGAGGAAGCCATACGCTATGGGAAAAGTCTATCCTGAGATCGACGCTGGTCTGGCTGAGTGGATTCAGCGCCAGCACCTCTTTTTTGTCGCCACCGCCCCCTTGGACGCAGACGGGCTGGTCAACTGCTCGCCTAAGGGGTTAGACACTTTTGCCGTGTTAGGCCCGGCTACCGTCGCCTATCTGGATTTGGTGGGCAGCGGCGTGGAGACTATCGCCCACCTGCGCGAGAATGGGCGCATTGTGATCATGTTCTGTGCGTTCGAGGGTGCGCCCAAGATCGTACGGCTGCACGGCGCCGGACGCGTTGTCGAACCGGACAGCGTCGAGTTTGAGTCGTTACGCAGCCGCTTTCCCGACTACCCAGGCACGCGTAGCGTCATCGTGGTGGAGGTGACGCGCATCTCCGATTCATGCGGGTTTGGCGTGCCTGAGTACCAGTATGTGGGGGAGCGGGGGGCGTTGGTCCGTTTTGCCGAACAAAAAGGGCCGGAAGGCTTGAACGCTTACCAGGCCAAATACAACCGGCGCAGCGTCGAAGGGCTGCCAGGCGTCACGCTCGCCGCGTATCCCGCCAAGCCTGGCACCTAAACTCTTACCCCCAGACCACCCACAGAAGGATATGGATATGGCGACGCATCACTTCCGGCCTACGCACTATTTCACAACCATCGGGTCGCACGAACCTGTTTTGCGGATCGCAGATGGCGACACAGTGATCACGACGACGGTCGATGCACGCGGGGCAGACAGCAGCGACGAACCGATCACCCCACGCGGCAACCCGATGACCGGCCCGTTTTATATCGAAGGCGCGGAACCGGGAGACACGCTGGTGGTGACGCTGGACAGGTTGACCCCCAACCGGCGGCACGGCTGGACGCGCAGAATGGTTGCGCCCAATGTCGTGGATCCGGACTATGTGCCCCACCTGCCCTGGCCCGCAGATGAAAGCCAGGCGCTCGCCAGGTGGGAAGTGGACAACGAGGCGGGCACGGTGACGTTGATCGACCCTGCCGACACGAAGGTGGGCCGCTTGACGCTGCCGCTTGCGCCCATGATCGGCTGTTTTGGCGTAGCGCCTGCCGGGGGCGAGGCGATCTCCACGGCAACCTCTGCTCGGCATGGCGGCAATATGGACTATCGCGGCTTTTGCGAAGGCACTACAGTCTATTTTCCGGTGGCTGTGCCGGGCGCGCTCTTTCACATCGGCGACGGCCACGCCGTGCAGGGTGACGGCGAAATCGTGGGGACGGGGGTCGAAATCTCGTTCGAGGTGCAGTTCACGGTGCATGTGCAGAAGGGCAAAATCATTCATTGGCCGCGCGGTGAGAATGCCGATTACATCTTCACCTGTGGCAATGCGCGACCGTTGGACCAGTGCGTGCAGCACGCCACGACCGAAATGATCCGCTGGCTGCAGAGCGATTACGGGCTGGACCCGGTGGGCGCGCAGACGTTGATGGGGCAGACGGTGGAATATGACCTGGGCAACATCTACGACCCGGCCTATACAATGGTCTGCAAGATGCCCAAGCGCGTGCTGCGGTAGTTGCTAGGGTGCGAGGCTGTTTGTCTGCACATGACCGGCACTCCAGCAAGTGCCGGTCATGTAGTTTTCGGGCATGCGTCCGCGCAGACGAGCCCGTTTTTCGTTTTGTCGCGCCGGTAGTATCCTAGATAAAAATGCGCCTGGATGGGCGCAGCATGGACCGCACCCACACCCATAGAAAGCCACGGTATGTCTCAACGCAAGAAGATTGCTGCGATTGTCACCGTCTACCGGCCCAACTCTCATGCGGATGTGATTGTCACCAAGTTCCTGAAGGGGATCCCGACCGACCAGGGGCTGCTGCCGCCGCGCGTGGAGGTCGCGTCGCTGTACGTGGACCAGACGCCCGACGACGATTTGAGCCGCCGTTTTGCCGCCGAACACAATGTGCCGATCTATGACAGCATTGTGGCGGCGCTGACGTTGGGCGGCCAGGATCTGGCGGTAGATGGCGTGCTGCTGGTCGGCGAACATGGCGAGTATGCCTGGAATGAGAAGGGGCAGCA
>CAZYQJ010000744.1:0-2907 GCA_964649925.1 uncultured Litorilinea sp. | reverse complement strand
ATCGCCGCCATCTGCTCATAGCCTAGCGCAAACATCTCTTCTTCACGGCTAAAGTCGGTTGGCGCAGGGGGATTCTCCATCCCTAACGCCACGTAGTGCAGCTTCACCTGGCGATGCGTGCGCGCCAGCGAAAGATCGTGCTGCGCCGCCAGCCGCACCGTCGTCATCACGCTGTGACGTAACAGCGCCGGGATCCCACGCAGCATGCGTGTCTCATGTGCAGGCGGCGCGCCGATCAGATCCAGCGCATAGATTTCTGTCGCCCCCATATTGACCGCGACCCGCACCGGCAGCGGCGTCACCGTGCCGCCATCGACATAGAGTTCTCCGTTGACCTCCCACGGGGGATGCATCGGAGAGAGCGCGGTACTGGCCATCAGCGCATCCAACACCCGATCATGCGGGTTCTCGCCAAAGACGTGCATGGCCCCGGTGCTTAGACTGGTGGCCGTGACGCGCAGCGGAACCTGGCAGTAATGGCAGAACTCGGTGGCAGGTGTAATGCCCTGGCGCAGCAAAAAGGCATACAGATGCCGGTTGTCATAGAGGCTGTCCTGCCCCAAGAGCAACCGGCAAAACGCCACCCAACGATTGCCAGGATATACATCGCTGCTGCTGACAGTCCGCCACAACATCGCTAGCTTATCTACCTGATCCAGTGAAATCTCTTGCGCCAGAAAAGCGGCATTCAATGCGCCCGCCGAACACCCCACCAATGCATCGGGCAAGACGCCACACTCCAACAGGCTGCGCAAGGCCCCGACCTGCAACGGGCCTAAGTTCCCGCCCCCTCCTAACACAAATGCACGCATCATACTGCTCCCTTGTCGAACTCCACGTTTGCAGTTTTGGTCCACAGCCCCCGCGCACATAACGGGGTCTGCCCCATAGTATGCCACTGCCATCCCGCGCCGTCTGTATGCCATGATTCACTGTGAATATAGGCGCACATGTACAAACGCCTGCGCTACCTCTGGACTAAATTGGACGCCATCCCCGCGCTGTGCTACACTCGCATGTGCAACGGAGATTGCTTGCTCACCTCAACCAAACCGGGGAGCTTGGATGCGCCAGGCTGAGAGGGCGGCCAGATGCCGCCGACCCGTGACCTGATCTGGGTAATGCCAGCGTAGGGAGCAGAGATTCATCTGCCATACAGCGACCTTACCCGAATCGGGTAAGGTCGTTTTTCGATTCAGGAGTCAACATGCACGGTCATCTGAACAGGAGATCCACATGAAACACCGAGAAATCCTTGTCCTGATCCTGATCGCGCTGGTGCTGCTGGTAGGCTGCCAGCCCGTCCAAACCAGCGCGCCCGCTTCAGACACAGCCGGGGAGCCAGTGACCCTCGTGCTTGCCAGCCACGACTCGTTCAATGTCAGTGAGGAAGTGCTCGCCGCCTTTGAATCAGAACACAACATACGGATTCAGTTCTTGGCGATGGGGGATGCAGGTGAAGCCCTGAACCGGTTGATCCTGAGCAAAGATGCGCCGCTGGCCGATGTCTTTTTCGGAATAGACAACACCGTCCTCAGCCGCGCCCTCGCAGAAGACATGTTTATGCCCTACGAGTCCCCTCTGCTGGACCAGATTCCTGACGAGTTTGAATTAGACCCCAACCATACGCTGCTGCCGGTCGATTTCGGCTTTGTCAATCTAAACGCAGACAGCGAATGGTTTGCGGCACAAGGCATCGCCATTCCCCAGACGTTGGAAGAACTCACACAGCCGGAATACGCAGGCCTGCTGGTTACACCCAACCCGGCCACCTCGTCCCCTGGTCTGGCTTTCCTGCTCGCCACTGTGGCCCATTTTGGGGAAGATGGCTACCTAGACTTCTGGGAGGCCCTGCGCGCCAATGATGTTGCGATCACCGACGGCTGGAGTGACGCCTACTACGATTACTTCACCGTCGGTTCCGGCGGGACGGGTGACCGGCCCCTGGTCGTCAGCTACAGCACCAGCCCGCCCGCCGACCTGATCTTTGCTACCGACGAGCGCACCGAACCCGCCAGCGTCAACGTCTCGCCCGCGGATGGCACATTCCGCCAGATTGAGTTCGTCGGCATCCTCAAGACCACAGAACACCCTGAGGAAGCCAAAGCCTTTGTCGACTTCCTACTGGATGTCCCCTTCCAAGAGGATATCCCGCTTCAGATGTTCGTCTATCCGACCAATGAAAATGCTGAATTGCCGGAGGTGTTCACCCAGTACGGCCAGGTCCCCCAAGACCCGGTAGACATAGCCCCAGAGGCTATCGATGCCAACCGTGAGACGTGGATCGAAGCCTGGACCCAAACCATGCTGCGCTGACAGGAACAGTCCGGATGAACAACGAACGGTTGCGTCGCGTTGGCCTGGCTGCGCTCTACGGCCTGCCGCTGATCTTTCTCGCCGTCTTTTTCTTCTACCCGCTCCTGCGCATCTTTGCAGTGAGCCTGGGCGGGGCAGAGTCCTGGCGTGCCCTGGAAACGCTGGCGCAGCCGTTCTTCTGGCAGGTGCTCTGGTTTACGACCTGGCAGGCCACCGTTTCCACCCTGCTGACCCTGATCGCCGGGCTGCCGTTGGCCTACATCTTTGCGCGCTTCGCCTTTCCCGGCAAGACGGTGCTGCGCGCCCTCACCACCATTCCCTTCGTCCTGCCTACCGTTGTCGTGGCCGCCGCCTTCACGGCACTGCTCGGCCCATCTGGAGTCGTCAACGACTGGCTGCAAGCGGTCTTTGGCCTGGCGCGCCCCCCCATCGACCTGGACCAAACGATCTGGATGATCCTGCTAGCCCACGTCTTCTACAACGTGAGCGTGATCGTCCGCACCGTGGGCGGTTTCTGGGCCAACCTCAACCCACGCCTGGAGGAAGCCGCCGCCGTCCTTGGCGCAAACCGCTGGCGGCTCTACCGCCACA
>CAZYQJ010000743.1:224-2908 GCA_964649925.1 uncultured Litorilinea sp. | reverse complement strand
GCCGCCAGCCTGCCCATCCTGCGTGACACCGTACACCTGACGGTGCGCGAACTCCGCACCCCCCAGGCCATCTGTCTCAGCGTGGACGGGCCAGGGCCCGCCGCGGCCATCGCCCGGCAGATGGCGGATCAATATGGGGTACAGGTGGTGGCCGCAACACAGAACCGGGGGAAGCTGGCCGCGGTCGCCAACGGCATGGCGCGCCTGCTGGACACCCCTCACCTGCGCTACCTCGTCACGATCGACCAGGATGGCGACCACTTTGCCAACGAACTGCTCAACTTTGTCCGCTGCGCCGAACATGTGGCCCGGCAAACCGGCAACCCGTGCGGACTGGTCTTGGGCAACCGGCTCTCACGCCATCGCCCGCTCGGCTTTCTGCGCGCCGAGCAAGAGGAACTCGCCAACCGCATGCTGCTCGATGCGCTGGCCTATGATGCGGCCCTCAACGGCGCACCGCTCGCCCTCCAATACCTCACTACACTGGACCCGCTGCCCGACTTTCACTCCGGGTATAAGCTCTTCAGCCGCAGCGCCGCCGAAGCCGTCTTTACGCAGCCGCCGCAGCTTGCGGGCTGTGACGAAGCCGCCTACTACCGCCACGCCTGTGAAGCTGTCATGACCGTGGAGGCGCACAAGGCGGGCGCATGGCTGGCCGCGGTCAACCGCCGCACCTTTGACGATCAGCCCATCTCGATCTTCGCCACGCTCAACCGGGCGCAGTTGGCCGCCGACATGATTCTCTGGCCGTGCAAACGGCTGGGCGTGCCTGCCAGCTTTGTAAACCAATGGCTTGCCAACCACCTGCCAACGCTGTTGCTGGGCACGCTCGCGCCCCAGGGCCGTGACGAACTGATCGCCATCTGTGAACTGGTACGTGCAGCGTATAACCTGCCGCCCGCCCCTCAACCGGCAGCCATGGCGCGCCCGCGCTTTGTCTAGCCTATTTCACCTTGCCGCGGCCCAACACTGGCCACACCACCTCCACCTGCTCCCCGCGATAGCCGACAAGCTCATCGTGCAGGTTGAGCGCCATCTCCTGGTGCAGCGGGATCCAGGTCAGCCGTTCGCCCACCTGAAAACGGTGCGATGACCGGCTCACGTCCACATGTCCGTGCTCTACCGACATGCCCGACATAAAGATCTCCGGGTGTTCAATACAGTAGCCATAGGGCACAGGCGGGTAGCTGCAAAAGGTCTTCATGCCGCCATCCACGATCACGCGGCCAGGCGCAGGCGTGCTGACCACGGTCGTGATGATCCGCAGCGGGCAGCGATCATCGCTCAAATCATCCCGGCCCTTGACGCGGCTCAACCCCTCCCACACATATGACCCGGCGCGCGTCTCGGTGCAGCCCAGATCTTTGGAGACCTGCTCCAAGCCCGTGCCGCCGCCGCTGACGACGTTGATGGGAAGGCCGTCCTCGCGCATCAAGGTCACGGTCTCATCCAGAAACGCTTTGGCCTGCGCCCGGCTCGGATAGGTCATGACGCCCTGCAGATCGATCCCCGGCAGTTCCACAATCTGGCGCGCCAGGTCACGCGCCGCCTGGGGGGATTGCACACCGCAGCGCTTGGCCCCCGTGTCCAACTCGATCAGCGCGCGCACGCTGCCGCCCATGCGCTTGGCTCCCTCGGAGATGCCCTGTGCCGTTTCGGCTGAATCTACGGCCACCGCAATCGTCGCACGGCGCGCCAGCCGCAGCAGCCGGTCTACCTTCTGCGCGCCCACAATATTATACGGGATCAGAATATCCTCGATCCCGCCCGCAACCATCACCTCGGCGTCGCCAAGCTTCTGGCAGCAGATGCCGACCACGCCGCTTTGCATCTGCAAATGCGCGATCTCCGGGATCTTGTGTGATTTAGTGTGGCTGCGGAGCGGAATGCCCACCTCGCGACAGCGCGCCGCCATCGCATCGATATTACGTTCCAGTTTGTCCAGATCACAGATAACCGCTGGGGTATCCAAATCATGGATCAGCATGGGTGACTCCGGTTTCTTTGCGGGGAAGGTGAGGGTGGTTTGCGCCAAATGGCACCCTTACAATGAGACAAGGTTTACCACAAAGCGCTGCATTTGGCGAACTGGCGGCGCGTCTCTCGCTACCTAGCCTCTAGGCCAGGTTTTTTCCTCGCCCAGAGGCCATTGACATGCTCCTCTGGAGCCCCTACAATCAAGGCACGCTAGCATCGATTCGGGCCGGTTCGTGATTATCTCTAGTATGAAGGGCAGAATTATGTCTCAACTCGAACTGACCAAAGAGGAAGCGGAGGTCTTGGAGCACATTCTAAACGGGTTTCGTTCCGAGCTACGTATGGAAATTGCCGGCACCGATAGCGGATTTTACCGCAGAAACTTGAAGCGCGAGCGCGACATTCTGGACCAAATCCTCGGTAAACTCAAGGAAGAACAGGTCGAACACGTCGACGCGTAAGAGCCGGTAGTTCCTTATCTGAATTGGACGGACACGCCTGCCAGGGCGATCCAGCAGGCGTGTTCGATGTGTGTAAAGTAGTTAGCAGTTTGCGCCCACAGCAGGCTGTACACTCACCCCACGCTCATCCCCTCAGTTCTGATACCTGAGACTCCTGGCAGTTCAATCCCGCAGTTCGTCCACATGCTCGCGCACCTTGAGCATGGCCTGTGCGATGTCGTCCATCTCCTCCGGATCGGCCAGCAG
>CAZYQJ010000743.1:0-206 GCA_964649925.1 uncultured Litorilinea sp. | reverse complement strand
ACCCTGTAGAGCAGGGTACCCCCTCGGCGCGCAACGCCTCGACAAAACGCTCCCGCGTCACCCCGCCAAACCGATCCGGGTCATAGCGCATCATAAACAGGTGGTGGGCGTGGTTGTCGGCCCGCGAGTCCCAGCGCATGGGCGCAGGCCCGTCGATCTCCTCCAGGATCGCGATCAACCGGCGGGCGCTGGCCTGCAAGCTCAAG
>CAZYQJ010000742.1:0-2909 GCA_964649925.1 uncultured Litorilinea sp. | reverse complement strand
GTGTAGGACAGCGTTGACCAGCGTTCCTGTAGCGTGACCTGGCGCGGGATGAACGACCATGCCAGCGGATTTGTCCACCACCAGGATATCGTCATCCTCGTAGAGGATGACAAGCGGGATCACCTCGGCTTGGGGGGCTGCTGTGACCGGTTCGCCAGGCAGCGTGACAATGATCTCGTCGCCGGGGGCCAGCCGCTGTCCGGCGCGGGCCTGAAGCCCGTTCACGGTGATGGCCCCTTCTTTGATCCAGCGTTGGAGGGCGGTACGGCTATGGTCAGGCAGACGTGTGGCAAGCCAGCGATCCAGGCGTTGGCCTGTGGCCGACTGGTCTGCGCGCAGCCGGACCGCGGGCTGTATGGTGTGGTCCGGCTTCATGACTGAAATCTGGTCCTGGGGCGTGGGGCTAGGGCGCGTCTGAGCTAGAAGCGGGCGATGAATCTGCGCCCAGATCAACCTGTTCGGAACGCTCGGCGCGCTGGCGGCGCACATCGTCAACGATAATATAAATGCCTAGCCCAATCACACCGCAAACGATGGCGCTGTCGGCGATGTTGTAGTTGGGCCAGTAATAGACGTCCGGGATGCCCATTTTGACAAAATCGGTGACATAACCCTGGTGCAGCCGGTCAATAGCGTTACCGAGAGCGCCGCCGAGTTGCAGGCCTAAGAGAAAGCGGATCAATGTCTGTGTGGGCGGAATGTGCCAGACATAGATCAGGATGGCGATGGTGACGATGACGGCGACGACGACGAAGAATCCGCCAAAACTCTGTAGGATGCCAAAGGCCGCGCCGTAGTTGTGGACGTGTTCGAACAGAAAGTATTCGCCCAACCCTGGGATGAAGAGCGTGTCACCCAGGTTGGGGATTGTGGCGCGGACCCAGGCTTTTGTCCACTGGTCAAGCCCGATGACAACCGCGGCCACCAGCAGGACGATCCAGGCCCGCCGGAACCATGTGCGTACGTTCTCCATCATAGGCGAACCTCTTTCTTCTGATTCATGGTCACCTCGATCTGATCATCTAAGCTGATCGAGGGCTACGTTCGCAAACAGCCTGTACTAGCTGAATACCGGCAGAAATGACGGATTTGTCATCGCACCCGCTGGACCTGCTCTGTTCGTACAGTAGCAGCGTCACGTCTGTCCGTAAGGTACGTCAACGTATATGGCGACGGACTACGCCGCTATTGTAACGTAAAAGGGCGCAAATGGTGAATCCATTCAGGTATGCTATACTGGCAAGGTCTATTTGAACTGAACGGAACCGCAGGCAACATAGCCGCCACAGGAGAGCGAAGATGCCGCGTGACATTACGATAGCGTTGGTACAGATGGCCCCCGACCTCGCCGAACTGGAGACAAATCTGCGCAAGATGGGCGATTTTGTCGAGCAGATTTGCTCCGAGCAGCGCACTGATCTGATCGTTTTTCCCGAACTGAGTTATACAGGCAGCGAACTAGGGATACGGGCGACCGACGTTGCGGAGCGTGTGCCCGGCCATGCAACCAATTATCTGGCGAAGCGGGCTAGCGATTTCGCGACGCATGTGGTCTTTGGCCTGGTGATCAAGGAGAAGGTCGAGAGCATTCTCTATGACGGTACGGTCTGTGTCGGCCCGGAGGGGACTGTTGTTGCGGAATATCGCAAGGTGCATCTGCTGGGCGAGGAGCGGCAGGTCTTCCGCAATGGCTTTCGTTTTGTCAGCGTCGATGCGGAGTGGGGACGGTTTGGCATGATTATTGGCTGGGATCTGGCCTTTCCGGAGGCAGCACGCAGCCTGACGTTGGATGGGGCGGAGCTGCTCGTCGTGAGTGCCAATTGGGAGGAACAGGCGCGCGATTCGTGGCGCGCACACCTGATCAGCCGGGCGTGCGAAAACGCGGTGTTTGTGGCGGCCGCGAACCGTGTGGGTGAAGAGCCGACGCGGCGTTATTTGGGTGACAGCCTTTTGGTCGGGCCGACGGCGGAGGTCTACACGGTACTCGACGAGGCGATTGAGGGGTATGCGGTGGCAACGATTGACCTGGACTTGGTGCGATCCGTGCGCGAGGATCGACAGTTGATCCAGTTCCGTGAACCGCTTGCCTATCGAGCCATTGTCAGAAAGTACTAGGGCACAGGGTGCTGGGCCAGGAGCGCGTGGGGTGGGTAGGCGGTAAGCGTAGAGAATGGCAAGACGCAAACGGATAGAAAGCGGCGAATGGCAGCACTGCACGCTGATGGATGATTACCGTTCGGAGTGGTTGAGCGATGTGCTGATCGAGCGGATAACCTGGCGTGAGGAGGCTGCCCCCCGGCCGGTCAGCCCGGAGATCCCCGGCCCTGTCGTCGTGAAGCCTGGCTACATCTGGACGCGTTTTTGGATGCAGCGCGAGAGCCAGGTGGTCGAGAAGTATTTCTCTGCGAAGGGTACGCCTTTGGGATTCTATCTGCCGGTCTGTATGCCGCTGGAGCAACACGGCAGCGAACTGGCAGCGGACGCCTTAGGGCTGGCGCTCTGGATGGACATGGCAGGCCGGGTGACAGTTCTGGGGGAACCCGCCTTTGACGCAGCGGTCGAGGAGGGCAGCATGTCTCCTGTGGCGCAAGAACTGGCGGAACAGCGTGTGCGCGAGTTGACGACCCTGGTGGCGCAACGCAAGTTTCCGCCGCCGCTTGTACGGAATTTTGCCATATTAATCGAGGAGCGTGAATGATTGCGATCCTAGACTACGGTGTGGGGAACCTGCGCAGCGTCTATAAAGCATTCGAGACAATGGCCGTCCCGCTGCGGATCCCGCTGGATATTGTGGATCGCCCCACGGATTTAACCCGCTGGCGGGCGGTTGTCTTGCCGGGGCAGGGGGCGTTTGGCGACAGTGTGGACAATCTGCGCCGTCAGGGGCTGGAGCAGCCGTTGCTGGACGC
>CAZYQJ010000741.1:556-2912 GCA_964649925.1 uncultured Litorilinea sp. | reverse complement strand
AGGCTGGCAGGAAGGTCACCGTCACGATGGAAGCTCCCAGCAAGCCAAATAAGACAATCGCCCCTACACCACGGTAAAGCTCGGTGCCTTCGCCGGGTAAAAATACCAGCGGTGAAAGCCCGCACAGAGTTGTCAGCGTGGTAATCGCAATTGGGCGCAGGCGGGTTTGTACCGCCTGAGACACTGCTTCCTGAACAGATAGTTGCTTATCGTGTAGTCGCCGCCGTGCCTGGTCGACAACCAGGATGGGGTTATTCACCACGGTTCCCATTAATATCAAAAAGCCCAGCATAGTAATCATATCGAAGGGCTGAGTGAGTGGAGCGATGCCAATGAGTGGCAGTAGGCTGCCCACTGTATTCATGGCTGCCAGACCCATAATGTCACCCACCACGCCCAACGGAATTGAGGTAAGGATCAGCAGCGGGTACCCCCAGTGAGAAAAAATCGCTACCAGTAGCAAATAGACAATCACAATGGCAATCAAGAAGTTGCTCATTAATGCTTCCCGCGTGGCATTTAACTGATCACTCGCTCCCGAAATCGAAATATCCACCGCCGATGGTAGTACCCCTTCATGGCGAAGTCGTTCCAGCATCCTCTCTGCCTGTTCAACGCCTGCTTCCAGGGCAATGCTGGGTGGTGGGATGACATTCAGGGTCACCGTTCGGCTACTATCGACCCGGCGAATAACGCTGGTGTCCATAGTTTCATCAATGCTGGCGACGGCAGAGAGCGGTAGCGTCGCGCCTCTGGGGGTATGCAGCAGAAGGTTGGGTAGCTGGTCCAGAGGTAGCGACAGCTGGGGGCCATAAAGATAAATATCGATCTTCTCATCATCGAGAAAGAAGTCATCCACATAGGCCCCTTCGGTGAGTGCGGCGACTGAAAAGCCGACATCTCCTGCCGCTAAGCCAAGTGCTGACGCTTGCGCCCAATCTGGGCGAATTTGAATCAGCGGCTGATCCAACGACAGCGAAGAGGGCTGGCTCTGAATGCGCGGATTGCCAAACTCATTACGGGCTTCTCGGTAGAGGTTATTGGCGGCTTCATAAACGGTCGCCAAATCCGGGCCGGCGATATCCAGGTTGATACTCCGCGTGCCGCCATCGTTACTGGAAATGATCGAGCCTTTCGAGGCAAATGCGCGCATTCCTGGAAAGCGCTCGTAGTAGCTGGTAAGTGCGTCCATTAACGCTTCGATATCACCAGGGTCAGCTGCTTCCGCGACGATAAACAGCCGCGTAGGGGCGACTCGCATATTCATATAAGCCAGCGGCGGCACCTCAGTGTCGCCCGCTAAAAAAGCCGCTGGGTCAGCGTCTACATGGGGTAAAAAGTAATCCTCTACTTGCGCGGCGATTCCCGCCATCTCCTGCAGGCTATAGCCAGGCGGTGGGCTCATCACTGCAAAGGTTTTAGGTTCCTCGCCCTCGGGCAAGTATTCGGCGGGCGGGGTGAGTACAGCGATAGTCCAGCCGCTGATCACTACTGTAGTTACTAGAATCACTCCGCGGCGAAAAGGGGTGGCGATCAATCGATCAAGCCGTTCCCCAGCCCACGAAGGGCGTGAGGCCACAGGGTTATCCTCATGCTCGTTGCGCATCGAAAAATTGAAGCGCGAACATAGTGACGGCACCAGGGTAACTGCCACCAGCATTGAGGCAAAAATAGCGGCAGAAACCGCAATGGCCACGTCAGAGTACAGTTGCCCAGCTTCCTCTTCTATAAACAGAATAGGCAGGAAAACCAAGATGGTGGTGGTCGTCGATGCCAGCGTCGCGGGCCATACTTCCTGCACGCCGCGTAGCGCCGATTCAATGCGGTCGAGTCCTAAACGACGGTATCGCTCAATATTTTCCAACACCACAATGCTGTTATCGACGCTCATACCAATGGCAAAGGCAATGCCTGCCATGGAAATTACGTTAATCGTGCGCCCCGTGAGCATCAGCCCTAAAAAAGCAGCAATGGTGCAGAAGGGGATGCCAATAACGCCAATAAAGGTGGCGCGAGCGGAGCGCAAAAACAGATACATCACCAACGTTGCAAAGGCCGCCCCGAGTAGCAGATTGCTCCATACATTACTGACCGAGGCTTCCACATAGCGCACATCATCGGCGATCAGGGACATGCGCATGCCGGCCGGCTCCAGCACCTCCCGGTTGATCTGTGTCACCTGGTCGAACATGGCGTACTTGATGTCGATGACATTGGAGCCGGTCTCCCGGCGTACCGCCAGACTGATCACCGGCTCGCCATTCACCCGCGACAGGCTGCGCACCGGAAAGTGGTCCAGCACCACTGTGGCCACGTCCCGCAAGCGCACCAGGGAGTCGCCGCTGCGGGTCAGAAT
>CAZYQJ010000741.1:0-546 GCA_964649925.1 uncultured Litorilinea sp. | reverse complement strand
GCCGCTTTCCAGCTCACCGCCGGACACATCCCGGTTGCGCTCGCGCAGGGCATCGCGCACATCCACCACGCTGAGCCCGAACTGGGCCAGTTTCTGGGCATTGAGCAGTAACTGAACCTGCCGTTCGGCGCCGCCGCGCACTTCCACCTGGGATACCCCGGCCACGCTTTCCATGCGCGAGCGCACTTCGTCATCAATGAAGTCCTGCATCATGTCCATATCCAGCCCGCGCGGGTTGTCGGGCAGGGGGGAGACGCGGTAATACATGAAGGCGTTGCTGGAAAAGGAGCTGGACAGAATGCGCGGCTGATCCACGTTGTTGGGGTAAGCGGGGACCTGACTGAGGGCGTTATTGACGCGGATCAGTGCGTCGGTGATATCCACGCCAAACGGAAACTCCAGTTCAATTTCTGCTTCACCACTACTGGCGGAGGAGGTCATGCGGCGCAGGTTGGGCAGGTTGCGCAGATATTCCTCCTGCTCGATGAGGATTTCCTTTTCCACATCCTGAGGGGTGGCGCCGGGCCAGCTGGTCACCACGGAAAT
>CAZYQJ010000740.1:0-2915 GCA_964649925.1 uncultured Litorilinea sp. | reverse complement strand
GCTTTCGCACCGGCATGGCGATGCTGCTCTTTGCGATGGTGATCAGCACGGTCACACTCATGACCGTCGTCATCGAGGCCACGCAGACCCTGGTCACCCCCGACACCGAACGCAACGCCGGGTTTGACATCCGGGTCGCCTCTTCGCTGATGAGCTTCTTTGACCCGCTAGAGGACTTGGAGGCAGAACTGCCTCAGAAGCCCGATTACCCACTGGAGGATGTGGCCGCGGTCGGCAGTGTGACCAGCCAGGACCTGCGGGGGATGCAGCAGACGCCCACACAAGACCCCGACTGGTATCCCGCCACGGTGAAAGGAGTGAATGACGGCTTTCTGGCACAGGCGGAGCAGATCTACCATTTCAACTACCGCGCGCCTGGTTTCGAGGATGACGCCGCCGTGTGGGAGGCATTGCGCACACGCGATGATGTGGCTGTTGCCACCGGCGACCTGCTGGTCCCCGTTTTGGAAGGCAGGCCGGTTGCGCCGCGGCCTGAGCCTGACCCTGAGGAGGAGATGTTTGGCCCTTCTGAAATGGCCGGGAGGCCGCCCTTCATCCTTCTCATCCCGGCGGGCACGCGCGTAGACGATCCGCTGCCGGAACTACGCCTCACGCTGCAAGCGAACGACGAACAGCCGCCGCATGCCATCCAGGTGATCGGGGTCATCGAATCTCCTACCCTGGCGGGTTCCGGTCTCTGGATCAACAAAGAGACCTTGGACGTGATCGCTGGGGAAGTCATCGCGCCCGACGCATTCTATCTCAAGGTGCAGCCCGGCGCGGATGTACGCGCCGTGGCGCGCGCAACCGAACGCGCCTTTCTCAATAACGCCGTCAACGTGACCGTCATGGCCGAGAGCTTCGCCCAGGGGCAGGCCCTGACGCGCGGCATCTTGCAGGTGTTCCAGGGCTTTCTGGCGTTGGGGCTGCTGGTGGGGATCGCCGCGCTGGGGGTGATCAGCACGCGCACCGTGGTGGAACGGCGGCAGCAGGTAGGGATGCTGCGCGCCATCGGCTTTCAGCCGGGCATGGTGGCGCTCTCGTTCCTGCTGGAATCCAGCTTTATCGCGCTCACCGGCATCGTAGTCGGCACCGCGACTGGGGTGCTGCTCGGCCAACAACTCATCGGCGGCAACCTGGAAGGGATGCGCGACGCGCAAGTCTTTACCATCCCCTGGGGCCAGATCGGATGGATCGTGCTGGCGGCCTACGGCTTTTCGCTCTTGACCACCATCCTGCCCGCGCTGCAAGCCTCGCGCATCTACCCTGCGGAGGCGTTGCGCTACGAATAGCCCGGTTCGGGCCGGTATACGTGCCGGGATTGTATGGGAACTGGAGTGATGCTATCCTCTTGGGTGAACGTTCTATGTCCACTCAAGAGGAGCATCCCCCATGCCTTTCCGCTTCCGCAAGTCCTACAAACTCGCGCCTGGGCTTCGCGGCTCACGCATTCTCGTCATCGGCCTGGTGACGCTGGCGGCGCTGCTCGGATGCGGCCCCCTGGCGCAGTTTGTGCCATCCCCCGATCCATCCCCCACGGCGACCGCCATTGCGACGCTAGAACCTGTCGCCGTACAAAACACAGCCACGCCGACCCTCGCAGCCCCTACGGCCACACCGCTACCGGACCCATCGCCGACAACGCTTGCAACTCTGGCAGTGCGGGCGGCTGATATTCTGGTCTTGGTTCCAACCGATACCCCGCAGGTACAACTGCCAACGGCGACAAGCACGGCGATGGGCGTGCCAACAGATATCCCCACAGAGACGCCCTCTCTGCCTCAGGTGACCGTCAACAGCGATATCAATGTGCGCCAGGGGCCAGGCACGGAGTATGCCATTCTCGGCATCAGCAGCGCAGGCCAGCAGTACCCTGTCATTGGCAGGGATAGCAGCGGCACATGGTGGGCCATAGACTTCCACGGGCAGACCGCTTGGGTCTTTGGCGAACTGGTCACAGCCTCAGCCGTCGAAGCCGTGCCGGTGGTAGGGGGTCCGGTCTTGCCTGCCGTGGCTGCACCAGCGCAGGCCGAACCTGCCCCGGAACAGACGCTTGCCGTCGATCAAGACGAAACGGCGCAGAGCGCAGCAGCGAATCCCAATGCGTTTACCTGTATTGGCGGCTGCGCCACGCCACCTGATCCAAGTTGCGATATCAAGGGCAATGTGAACAGCAAGGGCGAGAAAATATACCACACGCCTTCAAGCGACTGGTACACGCGCACAGCTATTAGACCTGAAGAGGGTGACCGCTGGTTCTGCACCGTTGAGGAAGCAGAGGCGGCGGGCTTCCGCGCGCCGCGGAACTGATCGCCCGCACTGAGCCCGCGCAGGCTAGCGGCTACTGAAGCCATTCCAGCAGTTTCCGCAGCCAATAAGGGAGGCCGGAAAAGAGTTCATCCTTTCTGATCTCCTCCAGGCTGTGGATGAGGTATTGGTAGCTGACAGCCTGGTGTAGCGCGGAGAGCGGTTTTGCCAGCCCCCACGCTGCATGCAGGCGATCCATCGGTTCGTAGTCGGTCCACAGGCTCAGATAGACATCGCGCAGCCGCGCCTCTACGCCGGGGGTTTCAGACTGGAAGATGCTGATCGTGTCGAAAAACGGATGGGTGATACAGGCATCCGTCCAGTCGAAAAAGAGGTAGCTGTCTGCGGGGCGTGCGACGTTGCCCAGGTGCAAATCCCCATGCACCAGCGCAGGCGGCACGGCATAGCTCGCAAGCTCGGCGCACATGGCCTTGAGCCGCGGCGCAAGGTCGCGCAGCCGCTCGATCTCCGGCGCATCTAGCTGGCGGGCCAGCGTGTCCGTGTCCGCCAGCAGCGGGTCTACCTGGGCGGCCAGCCGGTCCAGGCCGCGATCCAGGCAGCCCACAGCCCGCAGGTCATCGGCGCGGGAAACAGTGTCGCGCTGCAAT
>CAZYQJ010000739.1:0-2920 GCA_964649925.1 uncultured Litorilinea sp. | reverse complement strand
AGCGGCAACCGGCCCGCCTCTAAAATCTCCTCGCGGTGCAGGTTGGTCACCGGCACTTCCGCCGTGGGGATCATCCAGTAATCTTCTTCTGCATCGTGAAAGAGGACATCGCCGAACTTGGGCAGGTTGCCGGTTCCAACCAGGGCATCCCGGCGCACCATAAAGGGCGGGTAGATTTCTTCATACCCGTGTTCCTGCACATGTACATCCAGAAACCAGTTAATCAAGGCGCGCTGCAACTGTGCGCCCGCTGCCTTGAGCACATAGAAGCGGCTGCCCGCCAACTTGGCCCCGGCCTCGATGTCGATGATGCCCAACCGCTCGCCCAGATCCCAGTGGGGCAATGGCGTAAAGTCAAAGGTGGGCACTTCGCCCTGCTGCATCACCACCGTATTGCCCGATTCGTCCGGCGCAACCGGCACATCCGGCTCCGGCAAGTTGGGGATCCGCAGCATGGCATCCTCAAACTCTGCCTCCACCGTCCGCAGGTCGGCATCCAGCAGTTCGATCTCTGCACCGATCTGGCTCATACGCTCCTTGAGCGCATTGGCGGCGTCTACCTGCTTCTCACGCATCAACTGGCCGACCTGTTTCGACCCGGCGTTGCGCTCGGCGCGCAGCTTTTCTACCTGTGTCAAGAGATGGCGGCGGCGCTCATCCAACTCCAGCGCACGCTCCCATGGCGCATCCGGGGCGTTGACCTTTGCCATCGCCTCGGCCAGCGCGGTGCGGTTTTCACGCATCCAACGGATATCCAACATGACTCGTTTCTCCTCCTGTCATACGTACGCCTCAGTGCACACAGGTGCAGCAAATGATGGCGTTATGAATCCACACCCAATTAAAAAGCCCCTCGCCTGTTGACCAGGACGAAGGGATCTTCGTGGTGCCACCTGATTTTACGTTGCGACCAGCGCAACGCCTCATTGCCCGGTAACGGAGGAAACCGCCCGGCCATTGCCTGCCGGGAACTCGGAAGGGGCTAGCAGCGCAGTGCCCGGTTGCCTCGCAGCGACCGGCAACTCTCTGGACAGGCAGACGTGCGCGCCATGGCCTTCGTCAACGTTTGGCGAGAGCATAGCACACCTGGCGGGTGCTGTCAACGCGCGCCGCTCCCTTGCAGCAGCGCAACAATAGAGGGCAAACAGGTCGATTCCAGCAGATTATCATGGCGCGTGACGCCATGCACTGGCACGGGCAAGTGCTCGGTCAGCCAGTGCAGCACCGGGTCGGGCATGCGGCGCTCCACATCCAGGCGCACCACAGGCCGGTTCTCCTGGCGGTGATGGCGTCCTGCGCGCCTGCTCGCGCCAGGCAGGGGGTTCTCCCCGCGCAGCACTCGGAACAGGTATACATGATGGACGGGGATGCCTGTAAAGAGATGATGCACAAAATAGCGCACCAGATCGGCGCTGCACACATAGCGCGTTGCCGTACCCGCAGCGGGCGCGCCCTCGTTTGGGATCGCCACCAAGCGCGGGGTGGAGGCAGGGATCTTGACGCGCGCAAAAAAGGTGGGCCGCTCCCTGCGCAGCCGGGTGTCAGGCTGGCGCAGTTCCACCAGCAGGTTTAGGCTCCCGCTGCTGATATAGGGGAAAGGCCGCCCTGGGTCCACCGCCAGCGGTGTCAGGAGAGGATAGACCGACTGTGTGAAATAGCGATGGATCCAGGCACGCTGGCGTTCATCCATCTGGATCACAGGGAGAATCTCCATCCCCGCAGCGGCCAGTTCGGGCAGCAGTTGCTGGCGCATCAGCGTACCGCTCTCCGCATACAAAGCTTCTGTCCACCGGGGGAGCGCCGCATCCAAGGTATATCCGCCAGCGCACTCAAACCACTGCTGTACCTCCAGCAAGTGCGCCATATACAGCCGGTCCAGCGCAGTCAACGCCTGCAGCAGATCACCGGCGCGCGCCTTCAGGCTGCGCTTTGGCCTGCCTGCTGCTTCCAGTGCCGCCACGCACGCATGCAGCCATTCGGGTGCGGTGGACGGGTCATCCACCAGCTTTGCCAGCAGTGCCGCGCCCGGCCGCCTATTCCGCCGCACCCTGCGCAGGCTAGCCGATACAGCAAGAGATTCAGATGGGGGAACAAGCAATTCACTCCCCAAAGAGGACTGCATAGGGGTTCTATCTTTCGCGTACATGGGAGACGCCTAAGGCTGTACAGATTGAGCTAAAGCATTAGTGTACAGCACCGCTCTCCTGATTGCAACCGCCTATTTTGCACGCCTGGACTACGCACGATATACGCTGTATAATCTGAAGATTCAGGGATTGCCGCCCCCTTCTCCCCACAGACAAACATGTACAACAAACGGAACGCAGGCCACTAGTCAGAATGGCGGCGAGTTTGGTATACTTCAGTTACATAAATACAGGAGGTGTCCGTGAACGCAAACTGGAGTAGGAATGCGTTTGTCTATCTGCTGATCCTGGTGGCAGGCGCAGCACTCTTCTTCAATATCTACCGGCCCGACGAGGCCCCAGAGCAGATCAGCCTGAGCCAACTCGCGCGCCAAATCGAAGCCGGAGAAGTGGAAAGCATCCGCGTGAGTGGTCAGGAAGTCCAGGTCATTGTGGACCAGGACCAACCGCCGCTGGTGACCCGCCGCGAGGCAGATATTCCGTTAACGCAAACGTTGGTGGATTTGGGCGTTTCGTCCGAAAACTTAAGCCGGGTGACCATTCATTATGAAGCCCCAGGCAACGCGGGGAACTGGTTGGCCCTCTTTATCAACCTGCTGCCGCTGATCTTTATTGCAGGTCTATTCTTTATCCTGTTCCGGCAGACCCAGGGCAGCAATAACCAGGCGCTTTCGTTTGGAAAAAGCCGGGCACGGGTGTTCACCGGCGATAAGCCCACTGTCACCTTTGCCGACGTCGCCGGTTCCGACGAGGCCAAACAAGAACTGCAAGAA
>CAZYQJ010000738.1:0-2922 GCA_964649925.1 uncultured Litorilinea sp. | reverse complement strand
ATCAAGGCGGCGTGCAGTGAATCCTGCACCTTTTGCGCCTGTTCATCCAGGAGTTGTTGGGGCATCTCCTCCCAGGCAAAGCGCAGGTCGCGCGCCATGGGGACCATGCGCAGCCCTATCGTACGGCCTGGCGACAGGTAGAGCGGCCCGTCATAGCCAAACTTGTCCGTATCCCGCAGCGTCTGATCGATGGCGTCATGGGTGATATAGCTGGTCGTGATGATATGGGGGAGCGGTGTGCCGCACTGCGCGCTGGTGCGCCGCGACTTGGCGAGATGCACCTCCAGGAATGAACGGTGCCGCCCGCCCAGTTTGGCAAAGGGGTTCAACGCCTTGACCACGCCCGCGCCCTGTGTCCAGCGGCTGCCTGCGCCGCCCGCCAGCGTCACCACAGCCACCTCGCCTGCGGCCAGCGCGTTCGCGCCGACGCGACGCTGTGCGGCATAGCGCCGCCCGTTCAGCCCTTGGCTGAGGTCGATCACCGCGTCCGGGCCGACATCCTCGATCTGGCTGCGGACCGGCAGCCGGTTTTGCGCCAGCCCAATGCGCCCGCTGCGCATATCGGCGCGGATCTGCTCATGCTGTACACGGTCAAAGCCATAGCGGTGCAAGAGTGCGCTGAGGCTCTCGGTCTCGGCGTGGTGTGCGTCGCCGCTGGGCAGCAGCCGGTCAAACAACGCCTCCACCATCCCGGCCAAACGCACGTCGGCGCGGCTGGCTGCGCCAAAGCGGTCCAGTTCGGCGCGGCGGAAAGCGGTCAACTGGCGCTGCTCATAGCGCAGCAAGGACGGCACGGTCAGCGTGTAATAGCCCGCGGGCATCAACGCGTCCGCACCTGTGTGCAGCACGGCGGTCGTGCCCTGCTCATTGATGGAAAAGTCGTAGACCACCGGGTCCATCGCAAAGGGGACGGCATGTTCCAGCCGCCGCTTGGTGGCACGCATGATCTCCATCATGCGCTGCTGGGCCTGGGGCTTGACCTTTGGGTTGAAGATAAAGCCCATGCCGCCGCCCGCCATCCCGCCCATCATCCAGAAGCCCCAAAAATCGCGGCCAAACGCGGCCTGCGCCCGATCGATGAGCGTATCGGTGTAGAGGTTCCCGGCCCAGGGGATAATGGTCTGGATCGGCCCCTGGAAGTTGCGCTGGGTCGCCGCGCCGACCGCGGCCAGGTCGCCTTCCTGCAACTGCGCCAGGATCGTGTCAAAGAGGCGGATCGCCTCCTGTCGCCCCTGCCATTCGGCCTCGGCACGCAGCAGATATTTCTCGGTCACCATCTCCAGAATCGGCCCCACATCTTGGGCCATGCCGCCATGCACCATGACCAGGCTCTCCTGGAGCTGCTGGCGAGTAACGGGTGTGACCTCGTCGCGGGTCAAGATGCGGTGATTGGGCAGCAACCGCCCGCGGCTGATGCCGAACTCCGGGTCATCCTCGCCTGCCTCCACCCCCTGGATGACCTTGATGCCAGGCCAGACGCCGCCCGAATCCTGCCAGCCTCCGCCCGACCCACCCAGCCACTCGCCCAGGATGGCGCGCGCCGCCACAATGCGCCGCTCCTCCTCGGCCAGCGGGCCGGTCAGGCTGTGCGTCTGCCCTGTGACGCGCATACAGACCGCGATCAACGAGGCCAGCAGGTTGGTCGAAACCGCCAGCCGCGACCCTTTGGGAATGCCGTTGACCTGGCTCACCAGTTCGATCCCATGTCCCGGACTCACCAGGCGCGCCAGCAGGTTGCTGAGCGGGTATTCGGCCCCTTCCATGCCGGGCGGCACGATGCCCGCCGCGATCACTGCCGCCTTGAGCAGCCCTAGATAGTCCTTGGCAAAGTCAAAGACCTCGGCCAGCGTGGTGATCTCGGCGCTCGCGCCCAAATCAACGCTCACCAGTCGCAAAACCGGCTGGTCGATGACACGGAAATAGGTCTCAATGGGCGGTCTGGGGCCGCCGTTCTCGCTGCCCTGCACACTCAGATTGACCGAGATGTTGAGCACGCGCGCCCCTTCGGGGAAGTCCATGCCCAGAAAGAAGATGTCGCTCCATCCACTGTGGCTGAGGTCTAGGCGCACCGGCGTGGCTTCATGCAGGATGGGAAACAGCCCCTGCTGCCGCGCCTCCGGCGCATAGAGTTCCGGGCGCACACGCAGCGGGTGGTCGGCGGGATGGCCGGTGCGGAACATCCACTGGTTGCCGCGCACCGAGCGCACGCTGCGCCGCACCTGATCTGCCAGCGTTTGAAAGCCGAGGGCATGGTAGGCTGCGGCGAGCGCACTTGCCAGGGCATCGGTAGGGCCGCGCTTGGCGTGCTGCGCGGCCAGGAAGAGGTCGATTGCCTCCTCAAAGCGGCGTTTGAGCAGGTGGTTATAGCCCTCGAACGGGATGTAGCCCGGCCCTGGGTGGGTCAGGACGCGCGGCAGATGAAAGCGATAGATGGCATAGAGAAAAAAGAGGGCGCGCACCCGCTCATAGAGGTTGTCGTTCTGGCGGCGGAAGCGGTCGAGCGCGGCGCATTCGGCCAGCAGTTGGCGCGCGGTGGCGGTACGGCAGAAGGCATCCAGCGACACATTGCGGACGGCAGGGTCATCGGCGGTAATGATGCGGATAAGTTCGCTTTCGGTCATGGGACTTACCTTCCGGCTGCGGTCATCTCGCGCTGGGCCATCAGTTCGAGCAACCGGGTCAGCACGTCGTCACGGTCGCGGCCATGCAGCGCCAACGCCAACTGCGCGCTGAACAGCCCGTATTTCACGCCCAGGTCATAGCGCGAATCCTGCTGTTCAAGGGCCAGATACTGCTCACGCGGGGCGAGTTCGGCCAGGGCTGACGACAGGGTGACGCGGCGGCTGTCGTCCCGCGCCTCGGCAAGTTGGCGGGCGAGGATGTCCATGACAGTCGGCGTCAGCGCATGCATCCCAAAAAAGC
>CAZYQJ010000737.1:0-2928 GCA_964649925.1 uncultured Litorilinea sp. | reverse complement strand
GCTGGAGACCACCTCGCGCACGAAGTAGATCGGCTTTTGCTGGCTTTCGTGATAGGTACGGATGATCATTTCGCCCAGCAGCCCCATCGTGATCAACTGCACACCGATGACCACCAGCAGCACAGCCAGCAGCAGCAGCGGACGCCCGCCGATATTCTGCCCCAAGGCAAACTTAACGAAGGTCAGATAGATTCCGGCCAGTATCCCCGCAGAGGCTGAGATCAGCCCGAACGTGCCAAACACATGGATGGGCCGCGTTGCATAGCCGCCCAAGAACCAGACGGTGATCAGGTCGAGCGCCACGCGAATAGCACGGCTGATGCCGTACTTGGAACGGCCATACTGCCGCGCATGGTGGTTGACTGGGACTTCAGCCACGCTTCCGCCCACCTGGCTGGCAAGCGCCGGGATGAAGCGGTGTAGTTCGCCGTAGAGCCGCACATGCTGTAAGAGGTCGCGACGGTACGCCTTGAGCGAGCAGCCGTAGTCATGCAGCCGGACATCGGTCACGTTGGAGATCAGCCGGTTGGCGATCATGGAGGGCAGACGCCGGTCCCAAAAGCGGTCTTGGCGATCCTTGCGCCACCCGCTGACGATGTCATAGCCCTCGTCTATCTTGTGCAGGAGCAGCGGGATATCGCGCGGGTCGTTTTGCAGGTCGGCATCCATCGTGACGATGACCTCCCCGCGCGCTTGGTCAAAGCCTGCGGAAAAGGCTGCGGTCTGGCCGAAGTTGCGGCGCAGCCGGATCACGGTCAGGCGCGGGTCTTCTTGCGCCCAGTCGCGCAGCAGGGCAAAACTGCGGTCACGCGAGCCGTCGTCCACGATGATGATCTCAAACGGGATCGCAATGCTTTCCAGCGCATCTACCAAGTTGCTGCGTAGTTCGGGGATGCTCTCCTCTTCGTTATAAAGCGGGATCACCACCGAGATTTTGGGCGATGCGTGGGGGGACGGCGTATAGCTTTCGAGTGTGGCCGGGTACGGGGTCAGTGTGGTGCTCATAGCGTCATTATAGGAGCCAAATGTCAAAAGCCCAATTTCCTGCTATTGGCTGACTGTGGCGTTGTCTGCGTCCACTGTGGTGAGTATGCCGTCGTCGAGCGACTGGTAGCGTTCGCCCAGCCCAACCACCACGGGGCGATGCCAGGTGCACGCCGCGGCCACAAAGGGATCGAGCGGCGAACCGAGCGCGCTCACAAAGCCATCGGCCAGGGGCAGCGTCACCGCCCAGCCGCTGTCCAGCACCTCTGCGCCAAGAATGCCGGGGGGACAGTCGTTTTTGTCCGCAGCGGTCACGCGGCATAAGGGGCCGCTGGCCTGTCCTGCCACGCCGGGCAGCCCTGTATGGGCGGGTTGGGCTTCCTGGTCGTCGATCAACAACTCGGCAGGGGCCAGCTTTGGGTGGGCGGCATGTTCAGCCTGTCGCTGTGCCAGCCGTTGGCGGATCTCATCCTGCGCGCTGACATTCCACTCGCCGGTCATCATCTGCTTGATCTCTTCCAACTCGAAAAAGAAGACCTCATCCGCGCTGTGCAGCCGGTGGTCGGTCATGGCTTCATGCGCCGCGGCCAAGGCCCAACTGCGTGTGCCTGCCCACACATGGGCTAGCGCATCCAGGGCGCGGCTTTGCAGGCTGTGGAGGTCGCAGATCTGCTGTAAAACCTGCCGTCCTTCGGCCCGCGCCGCAGGCGGTAATGCGTCCAGCACGTTTTGAACAGAATCAGCGGGAGCTTTCTCCGGTCGCCGGGGAGGATGTTCGATGCAGGCCAGCAGCCTGCGCATCAGCATGGATGGTTCCTCATACCAGCGCGCGCGCGCCATCTCACCTTCGCCCGGCGTGCGGTGACCATAGCGCGCCAGAAAATCGGCCAGGGCTTCGCCTGCGGCCTGGTGTGAAAACGCCTGCGGCCACGACTGATAATCGCCTGCCTTGAGCCAAGCAACCGCGTCCCCGGCCTGTTGAAGCTGTTCGCTCACGCGGGCAAGGGCGTTCGCCATCTCCGATTCGACCAGCCCGGTCATGCCGGTCAAGGTGCTGTTGATTCGCAGCAGCCACAGATCTGCTTGATCCCCTGCGCTCAATGCCAGCAGTTTGGCGTAGAGAGCGGTCAACTGGCGGCGCGCTGCCAGGTAAGCGATCATGCTCTCTTGCCCGGCGCGTTCGATCTCCTCCATCACCTGGAGCACTTCGGCCTGGCTCCAGCGCACCTCGCGCGTCTTGGCGTGCCAACGCTGCGCCTGCTCGGTCACCTGCGCCATTTGTGCTGTTAGCCCTGCAAGGGATTCGTTCAGCTTCTTTTGGGCGCGGCCCAACTTGAAACCGGCCAGAAAGCCCGGCTTTTCCCAGGCTGCCAGGGGCAACGCTGCGCCGTTCACCTGCAGCGTCAACGGCATCACCCCGGCCTGTTCCGCTTCGATTTGGGCGAACGATGAGAGGTTGAGATAGGCGCGGCCCTGGTAGCGGCGCAGCAGGCGCGGGCGTGACGCAGGGGTAAATCCGATCCGGTCGTAATACGCAAACCAGGCCCGGCTGACCACCTCGGCCAGAACGCTGTAGCTAAAGGGGGTCAAGGATCCGGCGGCAAACGGCTGGAGCGGCGCATTGCTCCACACGGTCGAGTGGTTGTCGGGCAGTTTCCCCGGCAGTATATAGTTAAACAATCTCTGTCCCTCACCCTCCATTGCCCCGGCGCACAGGCCGGTCATCACCTGGCTGTTGGAATCATTGCACGCTGCAAACAAGATAAAGCAGGCTGTTCGCTTGGCACAAACGCCAATTGTCTTGCCTTTGCCTCGATGTGTCAATTCGACCCTTCTGCGCGCGACCTGATCGATCCGCAATGGGTGATACGTCTTGCGCCTGTCAGCGCTGCGTCACTGTGCTGGGTGTATTGGGGCGACAGATCCTGTATCTTTTGTGCGGTT
>CAZYQJ010000736.1:0-2935 GCA_964649925.1 uncultured Litorilinea sp. | reverse complement strand
CGGCGTGACTGGCCGGATCTGGCAGATGGGGTTGGGGTTGGTGGCAGTGATCGCGCTGACCGCGATCGTGCTGGGCGGCATCCGCCGGTCCAACGTGACCAACATGGCTGTGGTGGGGCTGGCGCTGGCCTCACTGGTGTTCTTTGTCTTTGCCGGTCTGCCTGCGCTGTTTGCCAACGGCGCTGCACACTTTACCCCCTTCTTTCCACCGGCCTCGACAGGCATCAGCCCAGGCCGCGCCCTCTTTCATGCGGCGGCGCTGATGTTCGTCGCCTATACCGGCTATGGCCGGATCGCCACATTGGGTGAGGAAGTGCGCGACCCGCAGCGCACAATCCCGCGCGCCATCATCGTCACGCTGCTGATCACGATGGTGTTGTATGTGGCCGTGGCAACGGTGGCTGTGGGGACGGTGGGCGCGCCGGCGTTTGCGCTGGCGACCGCTGAGACAGCGGCCCCGCTGGAGGTGATTGCAGCCGGGTTCGGCATCCCCGGCGCAGGGCTGATCCTGGCCGTGGGCGCGATCATGGCCATGCTGGGCGTGCTGCTCAATCTGAT
Source organism: uncultured Litorilinea sp. (assembly GCA_964649925.1). Taxonomy (GTDB): domain Bacteria; phylum Chloroflexota; class Anaerolineae; order Caldilineales; family Caldilineaceae; genus QEUY01. Next base: position 2,377 of record CAZYQJ010000736.1, on the reverse strand, counting down.
CCTGGGGCTGTCGCGCGTGGTGCTGGCGATGGGCCGCCGCCGCGACCTGCCCGCGGCGCTCGCGCGCATTGACAAAACTGGCAGAACACCGGAAACGGCTGTGCTGTTGGTGGGGGTAATCATCGCCGTGTTGGTGTCGGTGGGCGATGTGCGCGTCACCTGGTCGTTTAGCGCGTTTACCGTGCTGGTCTATTATGCGATCACCAACCTGGCCGCCTATCAACTGCCGGATGACAAGCGCCGCTATCCGCGCGTGCTGGCCGCGCTGGGGTTGCTGGCCTGTCTCTTCCTGGCCTTCTGGGTCGAGCCTGCCATCTGGCTGGCCGGGTGCGCTCTGATCGTCGTCGGGCTGGCGTGGCGTTGGAGTGTGCGCCGGTTTTAGAACTGTGAATCCGATTACGCAGAACTGCCGTATGTGAGGGGGAGCGCCATGCAGATTACTGCCATCGAGCCGGTGATCGTCCATGTCAATCACCGCGGTGACTGGCTGTTTGTACAGGTTCACACCGACGCGGGGTTGATCGGGCTGGGTGAAGCCAGCCACAGCGGCAATGATGCGCTGGCCGTAGCCGTATTGGCGCACTACGCACAGCAGTTGCAGGGCAGCGATCCCACACAGATCGAGGCATTGGTGCAGCGTATGGCGCGACTCAACGCGGGCCGCGTCGGCCATACCGTGTTGAGCGCCATCGAACAGGCTTTATGGGACTTGCTGGGCCAGCAGTTGGGCGTGCCTGTGCATGTGTTGTTCGGCGGCTCTCTGCGTGACCGGCTGCGGCTCTACGCCAATATCAACCGCCATGTACGCCAGCGCACGCCCACGGGCTTTGCCGAGGCGGCGCGCCAGGCGGTAGACGAGGGCTTTAGCGCGATCAAACTGGCCCCATTTGACGAATTGAATGCACCCGACCACATCCTCACCGGGCCGCAGGCGGCCTGGCGTGCCGGGGTGGAGCGGGTCAAGGCCGTGCGCGCCGCCATTGGCGACACGGTAGAACTGGCGGTCGATTGCCATGGGCGCATGGATGCCAGTGAGGCGTTGATTGTGGCCGATGCGCTGGCGGACTGCCGCCTCTTTTGGTATGAAGAACCTGTGCCCCATCACCTGGTGGACGACCTGGCGCAGATTACGGCGCATGTGCCCATGCCCACGGCATCAGCGGAGAGCGTTTTTGGCATGGAGGGCTTTGCCCCGTTTCTCACCCGCCGCGTGGTGGATGTGCTGATGCCCGATGTCAAGCATGACGGCGGGCTGCTGGCGACCAAGCAGATCGCCGCCGCGGCGCGCATGAACCAGTTGCTGGTCGCACCGCACAACCCTGCCGGGCCGGTGGCGACCGCAGCCACAGCCCAGGTCATCAGCACCGTGTCCAACTTCTATATCCTGGAATATGCCTGGGGTGAGGCGGCCTGGCGCGCCGACCTGCTGGCCCCTGCCGAGCGTATCGAGGAGGGCCATCTGGTGCTGTCGCAGGAGCCGGGGATCGGCCACCGGCTGAATACGGCGGTGGTGGAAGCACACCGGCGTGAGGTGGCCGCAGGCGTGGATTCGTCCAAGGTGCGCCCGCTCGGTTAGGGCAGGCTTGCCATAAAGTATTGGCAGTATCTTCCGGTTGTGCAACAGATGTGCTATACTCCATCCAATCCCGGTCATGTGGACACCGTATCGTTTAGGGTCGATGGGCGTCATGGTACGGTAGAGCGATCTGCAAACCACGCACTTTCCACACGTTAACTGCAGGGAGGGCCCCGTGCGGGTAAGCTGCCTTCAAGAGAATCTTGCCAAAGGACTTTCCATCGTCAGCCGCGCTGTCTCTGCCCGAAGCACGCTCCCTGTGCTGGGCAACATCTTGCTTGAGGCCAAAAACAACGAGTTGCGGCTGGCTGCCACCAACCTGGAGATCGGCGTCAACTGCTGGATCGGGGCCAAGGTCGAGGACGAAGGCGCGATCACCGTGCCCGCGCGCCTGCTCAGTGAGTTCGTCAACAGCCTGCCGCCCGAACGCATTGACATGGAACTGGCCGTTCGCACCCAGACGCTGCATCTGCGCTGTGCCCGTTACGATGCCAACATGAAAGGGCTGGATGCCGCTGACTTCCCCATCATCCCGACTGCCGGTACAGGCGATGAGATGGATGAGCAGGTAGAGGTGTTGGAGGGCACGCGTATCGAACTGGAGACCACCGGGCTGCGGAAGATGATCGACCAGGTGATCTTTGCCGCATCGAACGACGAGAGCCGCCCCACCTTGACCGGGGTCGAGGTGAGTTTTCAGCCCGAGCGGTTGACGATGGTCGCCACCGACGGCTACCGGCTGAGTGTGCGCAGCGCGCATCTGGACAAGCCGTTTGTCGAGGATGCCATTACCGCGCTGGT
>CAZYQJ010000735.1:0-2936 GCA_964649925.1 uncultured Litorilinea sp. | reverse complement strand
CACGCCCTATCGCGCGTACGTGCGCCAGACATGAGAGGGGGCTGCCCCCCGATCAGGGGTCTTGGGCGCTATCGTAGCACGAAACACATGCGCCTCACAATCGTGTCATTGGCGTCTATCGACCGTCAAGTTCCGTGCGGGCAGGGATTGAAAACGCATAGGAGGTATGTCATACTGATTATCAGGGGACGAATAGAGACTGTGTAGGCGAGATATGAACGCCAAATGGCTCGTCGTTTTGATCCCGCTGTTGATGCTGCTGGGCATGGCGACCGCGGTGACCGCGCTCGAAGCGCGGCGCACCCCCGATTGGCAGGCGGCGCTCTATCGCTACATCGCCATGCAACCAGCCAGCGTGCAGCGTGTGGTGCGCGCCCGCCACCCAGACCAGTTTACGCCGGAGATGGGCTACCCTGCCTCCGATGACTGGCAATGGCAAGTGGAGCGTCTACCCCACCCCCCGCATGACCTCTACTGCGCGCTGCTACGAACCCCAGGCGCGCCCAGCCTCGCAGATGACGCTCGCCATCGCGTCGTCTACATCGGCTATCTCACCGATTCCCTCTACCGCGTGGGATGGCTCGTCTACGCCGGGCCGCGCAGCCCCTTTCCCGCTGAACTGACGGATCAACTCGCCGCGCTAGGCTGTGATCTGGCGATACCCGCTTATTAGCTTGCGCTGCCCGTGCATCCCCTAGATGTTCCCCACAGGGGGGTGCAATTTGACTTGCGCTTGGGCCGACCATTAAAATGGCGCAAAATCGCTATTGGTACCAGCGCGTCCACCCGGATCACCTTTCAGATTTACACCTTTTGCATTTAGAAACCTCATCCGGCGCGGTCGTGACCATGCCTTGGCAGCTATCTGCGGCTCCGGTGTCCACCCTTCCATGAGCGCCACACCTTATGGAATCGTATGCTGCGCGCCGGTGTTGCATTGCCTACGCCTCTGGTCTTCCGAATACGTCGGCAGGGGCTTTTTTTTCGGACAAATCTAAGGAGAAAACACGTTGTTACAGGGAAATGCCGCGATCATCTTTGCCCTTGTGCTGGGCGTAGTGGGGGTTGGGTTTGTCATCTGGCAACTCAGACGTGTGCTGTCTGAAGACACAGGCAACGACGTGATGCGCGAGATCGCCGGGGCGATTCAAGAAGGCGCAGCCGCCTTTTTGGGGCGCGAGTATACGATCCTGGCCGGTTTTGTGGCCGTCGTGGCGCTGGTCATTGCTGTCTTTCTTGATTGGCAAACGGCTGTCAGCTTTTTGGCTGGAGCCATCACCTCCGCCGCAGCCGGTTATCTTGGCATGTGGACGGCGGTTCGATCCAATGTACGCACTGCCGCCGCCGCGCAGCGCAGCCTCAACGACGGTCTGCGTGTCGCCTTCAGCAGCGGGTCGATCATGGGCATGGCCGTAGTCAGCTTTAGCATCTTGGGGCTGACCATCCTCTACCTGGCTTTTGACGGCAATGTGAGTTACATCACCGGCTTTGGGTTTGGGGCCAGCAGCATTGCGCTCTTTGCGCGTGTGGGCGGCGGCATCTATACCAAAGCCGCCGATGTCGGCGCAGACCTGGTGGGCAAGGTGGAGCAGGGCATCCCTGAAGATGACCCGCGCAATCCGGCGGTGATCGCTGACAATGTGGGCGATAACGTGGGCGATGTGGCCGGGATGGGCGCAGACCTCTTTGAGAGCTACTCCGGTTCGATTGTGGCGGCTTCCGCACTGGGCGCACTGTTGGCGGCAAACGACGCGTCCTATTTCGCGCTGGTTGGCCTGCCTTTCCTGGTGGCCGGTGTGGGGATCATCGCGGCGCTGATCAGTACCTTCCTGGTCAGAACCGAGGAGGATGCGCACCAGGAGCAACTGCTGGCGACGCTGCGCCGCGCGGTCTGGGGGGCATCGGCGATGATCCTTGTCCTCACGGCGATCATTGTGCCGCTAGCAGGCGTGAGCTTTAGCTATTGGTTTGTCATTCTGGTGGGCTTAATCGCGGGTAACGGCATTGCCTACTTCACCGAATATTACACATCCTATACTGAGAAGCCTACGCAGAGCATTTCCAAAGCCGCCGAAACCGGCTCCGCCACACTGATCATTCAGGGGTTGGCTGTGGGCATGCTCAGCACCGTGGCCCCTGTGTTGATTGTGGCAGTTGCCACGCTGACGGCTGTTTGGCTGGGGATGAATGCATCTGGGGGCAGTGTCACCGCCGGGTTGTATGCAGTCGCCCTGGCCGGGGTCGGGATGTTGAGCACCCTGGGGGTCACGCTGGCGACCGATGCCTACGGGCCTGTGGCCGACAACGCCGGTGGCATCGCCGAAATGAGCGACCTGCCCGACGAAGTGCGCTACCGCACCGATGCGCTGGACAGCCTAGGCAATACCACCGCAGCCACGGGCAAGGGCTTTGCCATCGGATCGGCTGTGCTGACCGCGCTGGCGTTGATCGCGGCCTATGTGGAAGCGGTACGCGTCAACTACCCGGAGATGACCCTTGATCTGCTTGACCCGGTTATGCTGCCCGGTATCCTGATCGGGGGAGTGCTGCCGTTCCTCTTTGCCTCACTGACGATGACCGCAGTCGGCAAGGCCGCCTATGAGATCGTGCTGGAAGTGCGCCGCCAGTTTCAGGAGATCCCTGGGCTGATGGATGGCAGTGCACGGCCAGACTATCGCACCTGCGTGGGCATCAGCACCCAAAGCGCGCTGCGAGAGATGATCGTCCCCGGCGCGCTGGCGGTGATCACGCCGCTGTTGGTGGGCTATATCCTGGGGGCTGAAGCGCTGGCCGGTATGTTGGTGGGCGCAACCGTCTCCGGTTTCACGCTCGCCGTGATGATGGCGAATGCAGGCGGCGCATGGGACAATGCCAAAAAGTGGATCGAAACGGGAGAGATGGGCGGCAAAGGGTCGGATTCGCACAAGGCCGCGGTC
>CAZYQJ010000734.1:0-2945 GCA_964649925.1 uncultured Litorilinea sp. | reverse complement strand
GAATTCGGCTCCTGGCAGGCTTTTGTCTTTTCGGACCCGGAAACTGGCGTAGATTCCGCCGAGTTCAGCATCCCATTTGCCACCCTCCACGCCGCCATCCCTAGCTGCGGCGCGACCATCGGCCTGGGCATCTACCACCAGTCGGTGCGCGATTCCGGCGACGATGCAGGCTGGCCTCTACTCGATGCCAACAGCGGCCCCAATCGCCCCGATAGCTGGATACCACTCCAACTCGCCAACCCCATCTGCCCCATCCGCGTCTGCGTGGAAGATGGCACAACTTGCGAACCGCCCGGCGCAAATGCCCTGGTCTACCGCGCGGGTGATGGGCAGATGTTCTCCGTCGATGCGGCGGGCTTTGTGGAAAATCGCGCCGCCATCGCCGCGGGTGACCAACTCTGGGCGCTGTACCCCCATGAGACGCAGGATCGCTTCACCGTCTACCTGACCAACGGCGCGCCCCAGACGGTCAACACCGCGGCCTTTCAGGCCACGCCACCCGGCGTGATGACCCTGGTCGTGGACGACCAATACCCGCTCGTCCTCCATGAACTGGAGGTCTCCACGCAGTGGACGCTCACACCCGAAGAACGCGGCGATCTAGCGCAGCAGATCGTCAAAGCCTCTGACTTCCTGTATGACTTCACCGATGGGCAGTTTGCGCTGGGCCAGGTGACCGTCCATCAAAATTACGATGCGTGGGAGGAGGCCGACCTGTGGACCTATGCCAACAACAACATGCGCCCCAAAGCAACCGCTGGCGGCGTGGTAGAGACAGAATTGCCCGACCCCGACAATGACCTGAGCTACTTCCCCGGCTATATTCACATGGGACGCTACTGGAACCGCTATCACGCACCCGAAGGCCAGCCCATCACCTTCGACGGCCAGCCTGTCGACCTCAGCACACTAGAGGATGACTGGGCCATCGCGCTCGCCCACGAAATCGGGCATTACGGGCTGTTCCTCTTTGATACCTACTTTGGCATCGGCCCCGATGAAAGCGTGGTCTCAGTTTATTCCTGCACCGGCAGCGCCATGGGCTGGGTCTACGACGCTGAAAACTGGGGCTATGTCTATGACCCTGTGTTCTGGGATGCCAACTGCGCCAGGACGCATGCCAATCAACTCCTGGCCCGTGACGAGTGGGCGACGATCCGCCTCCATTACCCGTGGCTCAACACGCCTGCGAGCTTTGTCCCCGGCCCCACGACGCCGCCTGTCCCGCTCACCCAGGTGAATTTTGTCGATCCCGCCGACCCCGGCACGCCCCTGGCAAACCCGCTCTATGACCTGCTCTACGCCAACGGCGAAACTGCCTCGCGCAAGGCATTGTCCTACCTCTTCCGCGATGGCCGTGTCATCAGCCAGGGCAACGTGGTCAAAGGCACGACACAGATCGAACTCGCAGGCGCGCAGGCAGACGACCGCTTCTGTGTCTACGACATCGACGCCAGACCGCCCGCGCCCGATACCCCGCGCCACCAGTACGGCTGCGAAACGCTGGAGGACGGCGACAACCAACTCCAGATGGAGCGCGACCCCTCCTGGCGGCCCATCGTCCTGATCGATCCGACCGGCCCCACCTCCATCGCCATCTCCGTCACCCAGCCCTTGGGCAATAATGCCAGCCTGGTGGCGACCGTCTACCCGGAGCACCTGTCCAGCCCGACCACCATACCACTCGTCAGGAACGGTCGAGTCCACACCGGTTCTGCTGACCTGAGCGAGGCTTTTCCGATAACCGAAGCCAGGCTTTCAATCCCTTCAGCCTACGTCCAGGTCTATGTGGACGAGAATGGCGAAGAACTCAACCCGCGCCGCGAAGCCATGGCGATGTACGGCGTAGATGGCGGAACCGTCCCCGGCCCGTCGTCTTGGGATCAAAAGGCCCCGGTCTATTCATCGGATGGCAACTCGATGGCCTGGCCCATTGAATCCGTGCGCGTTGAACCCGGCCAATGGGTCTCCATGCAGTACATGGTGGAAACCTATCCAGACCCATCCGGCAGCACCCGCTTGAGCGATGCCTATCGCGTCATCTCCTGGCCGCCAGAGATCGCGCAAAAGATCGTGGTCAGCGTGATGGTGGACCCGCCTGAAGAACCACTACAGGCCGCGAGCGTCAACCCTGCCGCCACACAACAGGCCAGCCGGGTGATCATTCGCTACTGGACGGGCAGCGATTGGCGCGCTGTGCCGACCAACGTCCTGCCAGGGCAAGACGGCAAACTGGTCGCGTCCGCCATCCTACCGGCCAATGTGATCTATGCCGTCTTCAACGGGCCGCTCAACAACTATCTCCCCACGACCTTTAAAACGGTGGCTAGATAGGCTAGATAGAAGGTATTTCACCCGCCATCAATGCGGCATGGATGGGAATTGCATTGAGGAATGAGGCGCGCAGCGTGTCATCGCCAATACGCTGCGCGCGCTCGTGGAGGAGTCGGCGCGCCGTCGCCAACGCTACATCCGCCTCTGGCGCGCCCGCCTGCGCCAACACACAGGCCGCGCGATAGTAGTCTCGCTGGGGATAATCCGGCCCTTCCCCCTGGCACGCCTGTAACAGATCAAACGCAGCGCGCGCGTGGCGCAGCGCCGCGGCGAGGTCGCCCAAGCGCAGATGGGACTCGGCCAGGGTGCATAGGTCCGGCGTCGCCATCACCGCCAGGTCAAGCCCGCGCAGCGTCTCAACCGCCTGGGCTGCCAGGTCACGCGCCCGCGCCGCGTCCCCCTGCTCAAGCGCCAGCAGCGCCATCTCGCTCCAATACTGCGCCTGCAGCTGTGGGTCCTGCAGTTCCGCCACAATCGCATTGCCGCGGCCAAACGTGGCGGCGGCGGCCTCCAGACGTCCCTGGCCGCGCTGGACCTGGCCCAGATTGCACAGCACATGGGCCTCTCCCGCCTCTGCGCCGATCTCCTCGCAGATCGCCAGCGCATCGAGC
>CAZYQJ010000733.1:0-2953 GCA_964649925.1 uncultured Litorilinea sp. | reverse complement strand
GAGCTGGGCGATCTCGACCCGGAGGCCCCGATTGGGCGCAACAGCTCCGCTGCTGCGGCACCCCTCGCACCGCGAAGTATGCCTGCAGCGCTTTGGCGGTGGCGATATTGATGGGGATGATGCGCTCACGCGCGCCCTTGCCCACCACCCGTACTTCGCAGCTTTGCAGATCGAGACTGCTCCCCACCAGGCTTACGGTCTCGGCCGTCCGGCAGCCCGTGTCGAGCAGGAAGAGCACCAGTGCCCACTCACGCGGCGTCGTGCAGGCGGCGATCTTCGGCATCTTCATGCGCTGCATGGGCGATTTGGCCAGCAGCCCTTCTTCGACCCAAAAGTTGAGCAAGCGTTTGATTGATCGCGCTGCCACGTGCATGCTGGTGTCGCGCCAGCCTCTGGCCTGCAACGCCGTGATATAGCTGCGGATGAGCGGCGCGGTGATGTCTTCGATCTACAGCCAGCGCATCATGCGCCGCCGGGTCGATAGCGGCTTGGCTGCTGTCCGCCCCTAGCCGCTCAACGTCACTGCCGAGATAAGCCCTGTGTGCTCCGGAATGCCTTCCAGGATACCTAGTAGGTTGGCACCCACACCTTCATCCATGTTCGGCCCCGGTTGGCGCGTGCATAATAGGGGATCGCTGTCAGGATCAGAGGCTGGGCTGCAGCCGTCCACGCTGTTCCTGCCGAAGCATACAGCCACTGCTTGTCCTCTCGGCTGTGGACGGTGCAGCCTGGCCCACGCACTACATTGATCCCCTGCAGCAGATCGTCTCTCCACTCCAGGCGCAACTCATCTGCCGCGCGGGTGTGCCAATGCAGATCCAGGTTGGAGACATCAGGATGGTCGATGCCCTCCAGGCAGTAAACGAGAGGGCCACAGGTCAAGGTATAGCAGCCTGCAGCCTCACGCAGCCGCGGGTTTGCGTCCAGAAAACGCGGTGCCAGGCCCAAATCCAGTGAGAGAACATCTCCGGGTTGCCAAGTACGGGTGACGGCGCAGTAGGTTCCAGGGCGTAAACTGGGCACGATATCGTTGGCAATGGCTGCGTGTGGCGACTGGCTCCAACCCGGAATACGTACAAACAGGGTGAACTGCGCCGGCTGCTCGACGCGCACCTCGATCTCTACCTTCCCGCTCCAGGGATAATCTGTGCGCTGTATCAAGGTGACAGGCGTCTGGTCGGGTAGCTGCCAGCTCAGCGTGCTTGGCGCATAGAGATGCACGTAGAGACCTTGCGCGTCATAGCCGTAGCAGTAGCCGGGCAACGAGGCCAGCAGCCGTACCATGTTCGTTGGGCAGCAGGTCGTCTGAAAGAACGGTTCGCGCTCCACACCGTTCAACGTGGGCAGCGCCTCATCCCCGTGCTCATGCGCCTCAAGCGGGTTGTTGTAGAAGAAGGTGTTCCCGTCCAAAGAGACACCGGGTAATGCACCGTTGTACAGCGACCATTCCAGTAGGTCCATGTAACGACTATCCGGGTCCATAACAAACAGGCGTTGGTTCCAGAAAACATTGGCGATGGCTGCACAGGTTTCGGCATAGGCACGCAGGTTGGGCAATTCATATGCTTCACCAAACGCTTCGAGTTGATAGCGCGCCCCCAACCCACCGGTGACGTACATCTTGGTAGCGACCGTGTCAGCCCAAAGCGCTTCTACTGACCGGCGTAGTGATTCGTCTCCGTTCTCCAAGTAGAGATCGGTGACTCCGCTCATCAGATAAAGGGCGCGCACCGCATGTGCTCCGGTCAGTTCCTTCAGTTCGCGCACAGGTTTGGCATCGACCAGTGCAAGCCGCTGGCGCAGGTCGGCTTCAGGGAAAGCAGAACCTCGCCGGTCGATTAAGACCTGCACCAGATCGAGATACCGTGCCAGACCGGTGCTGCGATAGAGTTCGACCAGAGCCATCTCCACGCCGGGATGCCCGCTTGTGGACTTGATTCCCTGTGGGCCAAACGTCTTGCACAGATAGTCTGCCTGACGGCTCGCCACGTCGAGCAACTGGGTTGATCCGGTGGCGCGATGATGGGCCACGGCTGCCATAAAGAAATGACCGGCGACATACAGTTCGTGGCCGTGCCGCAGATTGGTATGGCGCAAAGGCTTGCGATCACCGACAAAGGCTGTATTTACATAGCCGTCGGCGTCCTGGGCAGCCGCGATCAGATCTGCGATTTCTTGCACCGGCGCGGCCAACGGCGACTCTGGCCAGACCTGCAGGGCATGGCACGCCCCTTCCAACCACTTGTGCACATCAGAATCGCGTGCGTCTCGCCCCTTCATCTCACCCGTCTGCTGGCCTGCGGCAATGCGAAAGTTGGTCAGTCGTCCGGCGGCGTCAAGCTTTTCGAGCAGCGACGGCAAGATGGTTGAGTGGTTCACTTCCATGAAGCTGCGCCAGAATCCGGGATCAAGGTGGACCGCGCGTGCGGGAATCGGCGTGTGCCGCGCCTGCGGCGAGGAGCGCGTGTCGATCAGGGGGGCGGTCCGCCAGTCGGCCTGCGGTGCAGCAGAAACGCTTGACATGAAATCATCCCTTCATTCCCGTGAAAACAATGCCTTGAATAAAATAGCGCTGGGTGAAAAAGAAAAGCACCAGCACCGGTACGATGCTGATCAGCGCTGCCGCCATCAGTAGATGCATCATGGGAGCCGTCTCCATCGAGCCTTGGAAGTAGGCGAGGCCCACAGCGACGGTACGGTTGTCTACCGAATTGAGAAAGATGAGCGGACCCAGAAAGTCGTTCCAGTTGAACACAAAGTCAAAGACTGCAATCATGGCGAGGGCTGGCTGCGATAACGGCAGAATGATGCGCCAGTAGACGCCGAAGGTAGAGCATCCATCAATGCGAGCGGCATCTTCCAGTTCGCGGTTGATCGTAAGGAAAAATTGGCGCAACAGGAAGATGTAAAAAGGCGAGCCGAAGAAGGCAGGCACGATCAAGGGTAGGAAGGT
>CAZYQJ010000732.1:0-2957 GCA_964649925.1 uncultured Litorilinea sp. | reverse complement strand
CTGCTCGCGCACCTGGAAAATGGCAAGCGGCACAGGTAGGATCGCTTCGGCGATGTCAAGCAGTCCGCCATGCTCCACCAGGGCATAAAAGACCTGGCCTGTGTCGCGCTCGATCAGCAGATCTTCGATATCCCCCAGATCCACCTCGTTCATGGTCTCCACCTCTCGGCCAATCAACCAGGAGGCGGCGACCAGACCCTCTTGCGAACCCAGTTCGTAGACTGCGATATTGCTCTCGATCTGTTCTTGCGTGGTATCGCCTGCCTGGGCCTCCTGACCGGCAAGTCCAGTCTGACCCGCCAACCCGCTTTCCTCGATGGTTTCTTCTAGCTCACCTTCGTCCTGTTGGGGTGGCAGGTTTTGCACATTACCAGGTCCCGCAGCATCACAGGCGGCGAGGCCGAAGGCCAGGGCCAGGATCAACGCCAGGCGGCGAAATGCTCGCGCAGGTTGGTTCATGATGACCTCACTTAAAAGGCGGTGAGATCGCTGGAGGATGTCTGCCAGGCCTGCTGGGTGTTTTCGATGGCGCGCTGGGCAGTCCCGTTCTCGTGGATCGCCACGTCCTCGCGCAGGTCTTCCACGACGATGCGCGGGATGATGCGGTTAATCTCTAGCACCATCTCGGCATAGTGGCGCAGATGGCGCAGGGCCAATTCCGCAGTCTCCTCATCCTGCAACGCCAGCCCAGTGGTGTGCAGCATGGTATAGCTGACAGTCGCCAGGTTTAGCGCAGTGTAGTTGTCGCGCAGCATCTTCGAGACAGATTCACTGCGCAGCCTGTCATACAAGCCCGCCAGCGTGCCCATCACGTTGGTAGCAGCCTCCTTGATGCCTGAGGCCGGGTCGCCGCCCAAGTGTTGCAGCCGATCTTGCAGATGGCGGTGATGCTGCTCGGACATCTGGGCGATCTTTTGGATGATACGTGTGGCGTCCTGGCTGTGGTCGCGCAGGTGGCTGTCGTCCAGTTGGCGTTTGACGGCGCTGTTGATCTGATCTTCCACGGCCACCATGTCGCTGACATAGTGCTGAAGTACATCGGCGCGCTTTTTCATCGTTTTTTCGTGGTCGCTCATCTTCCATATCTCCCTGTTCTCTTAAAGTAGCCGCGTTCAACTACAGCTATGCTTGTCTGGTCGTACCCACGAATGTAGCGCAGTCAGGACAAGCGCGACAAGGTGCAAGTGTATAGCTGAAAGGCAGGGAAAAGGAGACGGCTGAATTACTTCCCATTTCCTTCCCCTTGAAATCTAGAACATATGTTCTATATTAGGGGTAGAGACGATCTGGGGCAGACGGCGGAGGAGGGTCCCGGCAACGGTGGCCGGATGCTCCAGACGTCCTCGGCGCTGGCGGACAGGATGGAGACAGGCTGACGAGGTGTTGTCTATGGGGGACATTTGGGAACGTAATCCAGACGAACCGGATCGCTGGTACGCCCGCTTCGAGGTGTACCGGCTCTTAGGCCCAAACCGCTCACTCAGCGGCACGTATCGGCTGGTCACCCAACTCTTGGGGCGCGGAGGCAAGGCTCCCGGCCAGGCCTGGCATCAGGCGGCCCAACGCTGGCGCTGGCAAGCGCGGGCCCAGGCTTGGGATCAAGCAGAGGAAGCGCGCTTGCGATCCCTGCTCCACTCCCAAGACCTGGACCCGCATGTCGAACGGCATGTCATGGTAGACCGGCTGCTCAACGCTGTCTATGCGGTGTTGATGACGGCTGACCTCAAGAGCATGGATCGCGAGGAGGCGCGGCGCAACCTGCCCACCCTGCGCGGGCTGATGCGCGATCTGCTGGCCGCCCAGCGCAGCGAGAGTGAACCCCAGGCCCAACAGGATGAGGTTGCGCCCTTTACGGCCGACGAGCTACGCCAGGCCCAGGCCGAATTGGCCCGCTGGCGCGCCGCACGGCACGCTGCTGCGGCCCAGGCCGACGGGGATTGGTTGCCGCTGCGCGATGTGCTGGCCGCGCTCTACGCCGACGAGGCCAGCGCGCGGCGCGTGGCGGCCCAGGCCGGGCTGACGCTGACCCGCATTGCCTTTAGCCCGCCCGCGCTCAACATCTGGCACGCCATTCTGACCGAAGCAGCACGCGCCGGGCGCATGGACAGCGTGATTGCCGTCGCCCAGGGGGAGTATGGCCGTAATGCCGACCTGCGGGCCGCGGTGGCGCGTTACGGCCTGGGCCAAAAAGACCAAACTTGCCAATGCGGTTTTTCCGCCACACATGGCTAACCGCACTGGCGATGCAGTAAGGGATGCTTGGACGAATGACGGACAAAGACGGTGGCCCGCGCATTGAATGGATGAAGTGCGCGCAGGATGCCAGCTATTTCACGGTGCGCTATGCACGCATCTACAACGCCACGCTGCGCGCCTGGGTGCGCTTTGACCTGTGGCCCGCACAACACGCGGCCCTGGTGCGTATGGTTCAGGAGCGGCTGCTGGTCATCCTCAAGGCGCGGCAGTTGGGAATCTCATGGCTGTGTCTGTGCTACGCGCTGTGGATGGCGCTCTTTGAAGCGCCCGCCACGATCCTGCTCTTCTCGCTGCGCGAGGCCGAAGCGATGGAACTGCTCAGCCGCATGAAAGGCATCTATGAACGGCTGCCAGGGTGGATGCAGGCGCGGCGCAGCGTGCAGAATACGGCGCGCGTTTGGGAGTTGAGCAACGGCAGCCGCGCCCTGGCCTTCAGCACGCGCGGCGGGCGCAGCTATACGGGTAGCCTGGCATTGGTGGATGAAGCCGACTATGTGCCGGACCTGGCGACCTTTCTCAATGGCGTCAAGCCTACGGTGGATGCCGGCGGCAAGCTCTTTCTGGTCAGCACCAGCGACAAACAGCGGCCTGTGTCGCCGTTCAAGAACCTGTTCCGTGCCGTGCAGCAGCAGGGAATCCACTCACCCTCCGCTGCTGGCGACTACCGCGCCCTGTTTCTGCCCTGGCACGCGCGGCCCGAC
>CAZYQJ010000731.1:0-2957 GCA_964649925.1 uncultured Litorilinea sp. | reverse complement strand
TAGAGGCCGATATCGAAGTGGTAGGTCATTTGCCAGAAGAAGCGCGGGGATGGCACCGACATCGTTACCTTGGTGGTCAACTCGTCTACCGTCTCGGCGGGCACCTCCATAAACCTGGAGAAATTGCGGCCCCAGCGAATGGCGGCATCAAGTTCGTCACACTTGTTGAGTGTAAAGGTCACGTCGTCGGCGGTGAAGGGGGTGCCGTCGCTCCATGTGATGTTGGGGCGGACCTTGATGATCAGTTCGGTATAATCGTCGTTATACTCATAGCTCTCGGCCAGCCACAGGATCTCCTCATCCGCGAAGGCGCTGTAGAAGGCCAGGGGTTCGTACAGCAGGCCTACCGCAAACTGGTGGTTGGCGACCGGCACAAATGGATTCCACTGATCCCACTCCACAAACTTGCCCTGCTGGCCTCCGCGCACGGCGATAAAGGTGCGATTGCGCGGGACATCCTTGATGCCCTCCACAGCCGCGACAGCCTCTGCGGCCACCTCCTCGGCCGCGCCGGGCGCTACGGGCGCGGGCGCAGGGGCGCCACAAGCTGCCAGCCAGGGGGCTGCTAGGGCTGTGAACCCCGCAATTTCCGCAAAGCGGAGGAACTCTCGGCGTGTTACCTTGCCTGTAGCCATCTTACGTCTCCTCTTTGACATGGGTGTTGGGAACCAGGTGGCGGGCTAATCACTGCGCGAGTAGCTGCGGATCCTAAGAGCCGCGGGACGAGGCCGGAGTGATGTCGACATACCTCCTTTCCACTGCAACGCCAGACAACCAGGGACAGGATAGGCTAGTGATCGGGATTCGCTTTTAAGTGGTGTATCGAGGACAGGGAGTGCTGTTAACCATGGCTGGAATGCAGCCTATTGTAGTACCAGCAAAAGTGTGATGTCAACCCGGCCTTTTTGACGTTCACGTTCTGTAGAATCCTACCAGGGGGCGATTTCATCAGCCTCTGGCGCCTGCCGTACGGAGACCAACACCACCCCTAACCCGTGCAGCCGCCGGATCAGGCCGACCAGCCCGGCCTGATCCGTGACGATCTTGAAGAGCGTGGATTGATGCCCGTCCCCGATGATCTCAGGCTGGACACCCACCTCGCCCCAACCCGTTAACCAGGACATGTCGATCTCGCCCTTGACCATAATCTCATACACATTCTGCGAATTCAGGTTGATCGACTGCTCCACGCTTAACCCTCCTTCTCCAGCGACATACCAGCTATGTCAGGACTCATCCGCCGGGCTGGGATTATCTGTCAGCTAGAACCGCCAACCTAATAGGTTCCAGTAGTTCAGGAACCAGACAAACGCGACCGCCGCGATCGTCCCCAGCGTGTAATGCACGCGGACGGCAGTCCCCCAGTAGCTGTTCTTCCAGGCCAGCACTGTGTAGACCAGCGCGCCGGCTGTGAGCGCGGCAGCCAAAACACCCAATCCCAGCACGATCTTATAGATGTTTGAGACGCCGAAAAGCGGCATCGGGTTGCCCCACAGCAGCGTGCCAGCCACGAACAGCAGGTTCAGAACGCTGATGGCCACAGCAACCCAGTAAGCCACGGCCGCGCTCCGGGGCACGGGTCTCCAGTCACCGCTCAGGCGGCGATTCCGAAGCGCGCGGATCAATACCACAAATAGCGTGGACAGGAATAGCAGGATGCAACCCACAGCCAGCGCCATGTTGAAACCAGATGTTTCGTACCAACTCAGCTTTTCAAAAGCAAACATAGGCGTGAGGTCAGTAAACATGTGGATGATACGTCCCCGGTCGTCCTCACGAAATACGATGCCAAACTGACCGTCTATCTGGCGGAAGTAGAGCGGCTCCACTTCGACAAATCGCCACTCGCCCCACGGGGTCGTAAGGAGCAGCGCGCCGTCGCCCGAATCGCTGATGTCCACTGTGCCCATGAGGTTCGTGATCTTTTCGATGGTGGTATATGAACGCCGGGTGAGCCTATAGCTGCCCACAAAGCGACCGGCCCGCTCAGCGAAATCCGCAGGCGGTTGAAGCAGGTCAACCGCCGGTGCGGGGTAGTAGTGATCGAAAAACGCTCGCTGGAACCCCAGATGCTGAAGGGTCAGGTCCGCGCCGCCCTCGCTGTTGTAGGATACAAACACACCCAGGTTCTGGTCGGGCAAAAGCAACAGCAGCGTATTGATCGGGAATGTCTCACCGCTATGCCCAAGCGTTCGCTGGCCGTTGTCGCTGAAATCGAAAAAGCCGTAGGCGGTCCCCAGGAGGCGCGGGTCATGGGCGTACAACGTGCTGTGCATTTGCTGTGCCGTGGTTTCTTTGAGGATGCGCGCATTCGCAATATCTGCATCGGCATAAGCGCCGCTCTGCAGGTGCGCGATCATGAACCGGGCCATGTCCGTGGCGCTAGCCGATATACCGGCGCCCGGTACCAGCGCGGGTTGGCCCAGGTAATCGGGGAATGCCTGAAGTGCGCCATCCACATACGTGTATCCTGTGGATGCATGTGCGTGCATGTGGGGCGGTATCGGTGACTGGGCCGTTGAGTGCACCATACCCAGCGGGCTCAGGATATGTTCCTGGATGTACTGGTCATAGGGCTGTCCCGATACCCGTGCCACGATGTACCCTGCCAGGGCTGTCCCGTAGTTTGAATAAGCCGCGCAATCGCCGGGCGGGCGAACCCGAGCGGGCATATGCGAGACCAGCCATTGGCGCGGGGGCGTCAGGTCATCCGCATCCGACGCCAGCACCTCAAAAAATCGGTCTTCAAACCCTGGCGTATGGGTCAACAGGTGCTTGAGGGTGATCGGTTGCGGATAGGTGTCCGGGATACGAAAATCAAGGTAGGTGTTAATGTCTGCGTCCAGGTCCAGCTTGCCCTGCTCGACCAGTTGCATCACCGCTGTCCAGGTGAACAGTTTGGTGACTGAGCCGATCCGGAAGCTTGTCTGTTCGGGGTCGACCGGGATGCCCTTCTC
>CAZYQJ010000730.1:0-2965 GCA_964649925.1 uncultured Litorilinea sp. | reverse complement strand
TGCGGTTCCGGCTGCATAGGGGGCACGGCCGCAGCGCCCAGACGCACTTCCGAATTGGCCGAGGTGCGGGTCAGGTTAAGTTCGATCAATTTCTTGCTGAGCGTGTCGTAGGCAGTCCAGGCCAGATCACGCTGTTGGGTCAGTTGGTTTTGGCGCGCAAGGTCCGCAGCCAACTGGCTCCTGAGATTTTGTATTTTCTGATCCAGTTGAAGCAAGGTCTGCTGGATCTCATCTGAAGACGAGTTGGCAGCGGGCTCGGCTGCCGCGGGATCGGCGGAGCTTCCCAGGAAGGCAAAGTCCGGTTCGTTCGCCAGCGTGCCGGAAAGCGCAGCGATCTCTGCATCAAGCTGGACAAGGTAGCCTTCGAGGATAGCCACCAGGATGCGCGTGTCAGCGGCCAGTGCATTCGCATCGACGGTCAGCGGTGCGAGGTCTACATTCAACTCCATGGCCGATGCTTGGCCGCCCGGCACGGTGGGACCGGCAAAGACTTGCGCCTTGAGCAGTTGCAGCGCCAACACGTTGCTGGCGCTGGCGGCGGGGTCGGACTGTTCCAGTTGAGTCGCCAGGTTGCGCGCTTGGTTCAATTGGAGTTGGGTCTGGTTGCGCTGTGCTTGGAGTTGGGCCAAACGGTTGAGATGCATCTCGATGGTGCGGCTGATTACTTGATGGGTGCTGATGGCCCCGGCGGCCATCAGCACATCACGCCCTGACTGGATCTGGTTGCGAAGGGCTACCGTTTCGCTGATCTCGCGCTGCAATCGCTCGCTCTGGCTCTCGGCGATGTAGGCTTCGAGCGCGGCTTCCGCCTCCAGATAGGTTGTCTGTGCGGCCTCCACTTCCGCCTCAACAGCAGCAAGGGTATCCGCCGGGACTTGGCCGTACACTTGGTTGATATGGTCGACAAAATAGCGTGCCCAGGCGTTGGCAATCGCCGCCGATAGTTCGGGGTCGCGGGTACGGGCTGTGATCCGGATGATATCACTCAGGGTACGTGGGTCAGATCCGGGTGGGTTGTCGATGGTAACGCTGTTCAGGATGGTCTGCGCCGTCCAATCATCGTTGAGTTGGCCGCCCAGTTCGGTATAGACGGCTTGGGCAATGGCGGGGCTTTGGGCCAATTGAAGCAGCGATGCCCGCCAAGATGCCACGCCCCCCTGCTGTGTCTCTTCAGAAGTGGTAATGCGTTCGTCCAGCGCAATACGGCTGGTCACGCGCGCGATGACGACATCCGCAGATGCCGCATAGGTGGCGGGTTGAAGGCCCTGCCAGATCCCGATCACGCTTGCGACCAGCACAGTTACGCTCAATGTAATCACTAAGATCTCACGCCACCAACTGGCGAGCACCAGAAGATAACGGCGCAGATCGATCTCGTCGTCGACCCAAGAGTGCGGTTCACCGGCGTAGAGATCGGATTGCTGTACAGTCATATCCTCAGTCACTTTCGGAAGCATGAAACGCAGCGACCGGCGCAGCGTATATCGGGGGCAACGCGATCAGTACGCCCCGCGCCCACGCAGCACCACGCCAATCGTGCGCCACAAGATTAATACGTCCAGCCACAGCGAATAGTTTTGGATGTAGTACAAATCCTGCTCGGTGTGCAGATGCATTGGGTTGTCGCTGCGCCCGTTGATTTGCCACCATCCTGTGATCCCTTGGGGCACGGCAAAGCGTTTACGCTGCCACGGCTGATAGGAGTCTACCAGCCACGGCAGTTCGGGCCGCGGCCCTACCATGCTCATCTCCCCTTTGAGCACATTAAAGAACTGGGGGAGTTCATCCAGGCTGGTGCGCCGGATAAATCGCCCCACGCGCGTAATGCGCGGGTCGTCGGCAGTCTTGTGAAAATTGCGCGCTGGATCCGCTTTGGCACTGGCGACAGGCTGCAGATCGTCGGCATTGGTCACCATCGAGCGGAACTTATACATAAAAAAGCGACGGCCATTCTCGCCCACCCGCTCGCCAAGATAAAGGATAGGGCCGCCATCCTCCAATTTGATCGCAATCGCAATCGCCAGCATTACCGGCCAGAGCAAGAACAGCGCGACCACGGACAGCACAATATCCATCAGCCGCTTACCAAAGCGCTGAAAGCCGTCAATCGCCGGGTCGCGCAGCCCGATCAGCGGAATCCCGCCCATACTCTCAATAGAGGCTCCGTGAAAAGCCAAGTCAAAGTAATCAGGTACAACGTGCATTCGGATCGGGAGTTCGTGCAGCCGTACAACCAGATTGGCGAATTTGGCGTGCGCATGCAGCGGCAGCGTAAAGATGACCTCGTCGATCTGATGATCTTTGACAATCTGCACCGCGTCGTCCAGGGTCCCCAGGATGGGCAGCCCTGCAATTAAAGTATGTCGTTTCGCCGGGTCGTCATCAAAAAACCCGATCACGTTCAGGCCGGATCCATGCTGGTGGCGGATGCGCTCAACGACTTCACACCCCACCTTGCCTGCGCCGACAATGGCAATGCGGGTTACCCCTTCACCGGCCTGCCCCTGGAGCCGGTACCAGAGGCGCAGGATCAGCCGGTAGCCGAGCAGCGTGGCCAGGGCCAACAGATAGAAGTAGACAAAGGCCAGCCGCGACAAATCGCGCTTGAGCATGTAGAGCAGACCGGCGAAGCAGAGCGTCGCCACCGTATGGCTCATCCAGACACGCTGGAATTCTTCAAACCAGAAAACCACCCGCCGCGGAGAGTAGACCGATCCGAGCACCAGGCTCAACATCCAAATGGCAGCAACGGCCAGGTGCAACTGAACGGTGGGGATATAAACGATCTCAGACCCCCATTCAGGCAGCAGGGTATCGCCAAAGGGCAAGAGAAACCGTAGCCGCATCCCCACCCCCAATGCCACCTGGACAATGGCAAGGTCGAGCAAGAACAGGAGCACCATATAATTGGTCGTGAAGCGCTTGAACATAGGAACACCTACATTCCATCTTGATACTTCTTTTC
>CAZYQJ010000729.1:0-2970 GCA_964649925.1 uncultured Litorilinea sp. | reverse complement strand
CGCATCGCGGCTCACGCCACCAGGCAGGTTGTAGTCAAAGTTGTAGTCGCCCAGGGCGATCACCGGCAGCGTCTGTTCGGCGGCCCAGGCGTTGAGCGCCTGCGCCTGGCGGTGGCGGATGCCCGCATTCGAGCGGTGCAGGTGGTTGACCATGACGATGAACTCGATACCCGTCTCACGCTCGCGCAGCTGCGCCCACAGCGGGGCGCGTCCTGTCTCGCCGATGGTGAGCATCTCGCCGCTGTCGACCAGGTCAAAACGCTCCGCATCCCAGATGAGCAGCAGACGATCTGCCCTGCCGGTCGTACCCAGCAGCGAGGCAAAGTCTGCGCCCTCGCCTGCCTCTGCGCCGAACTCATAGGCTTCGGCATCGATGGCGTTGACCTCCGACAAGCCCCAGATGTCCACGCCCTCAAAGGCCGCCAGCCGCTCAGCGACGACGTTCTGCAGCGCACCCCCGCTCTCGACATTCCAGCCTACCACCGTCAACGGCAGGGCTGTCGTGGGGGCGGTAGGCTTGAGGCTGGCGGTTGAGTCGCTATCATCGGCGGCGGGTTCGATCAAAAAGGCAGCGATCCAAGTCCCGTCAGCAAGCTCATACCACGAGCAATCAGCGTTGCACCTCGCCACCTGCACCACCTCACCCACTTCGGCAGTGCCGACCACTTGGAAGGTGATGCCAGGGCCGGAGCGGATGTTGGAGCGAGCAGTGACGGTGGCGTCAAAGGGAGGCGTGGCTTGGGCATCAAGCGGTGCAGGTACAGCCAAGGCCAGCAGCCACGCGACAAAGAGGGCGACAACGGCTTGCCGCATCGAGGAACTCCTTCTAGGATGGTCTGTGAGTGGATGGTAGCACGTGGGCATACGCCACCTCCTACCATAGCACAGAAGTCAGAATGCAAAACTATCAATTGTCTATCAATTCGCCAGGCGTGCCGCCTGCGTCCTTGAGGCCGCGGTGCAGGTGAAGTCACCCTCAGCCCATGCCACCCCGCAGCGAGCGTCTGAGCCCTTCCTGCCCGTTGATGCGAGGTGCGTAGTGGCGGCAAACGTGCTATAGTCGTGCCTATACCGTCCGCTCTGCCAAACGCCACGGGTGACTGTGGCGCTGTTCGGCAAACGACCTACTACACAGGCAGTCCAAATGCATTCCCTATGATGCCGTCCAACCGCCAGCCCATGGCTGACGTGCGTGCAGGCCAGCTGATCAGCACGATCCTGCGTCACGACCGCCGCACGACCAGCTACAAACTCGCCCTCATGCGCAGCCTCAACGACCTGGCACTGGGCTATTCGCACTTGGCCGTGTATGATGCGGCTGTGGCCGTCCCCCTACGCCGTCTGGCAGTCTTGTGGGTGGGCTACTACTGGCCCTTTGTCGACCCGGAGCATCCCATTGCCCAAGGCCACCACCCAGCGGGCAGGCAGGACATCACCTTCCGTCCCGCCTTGAGCCGGCTGCGCCAGTTGTGGGGCGATCTGGTGGGCACGGTGCGTCCCAGCGACGGCTTCTACCTTAGTGCTGAGCTGCTGACGCCCCACCGCCGCCAGGCATATCCCGCCCCGCTGCAGGCAGCATTTGATGCGGCTGTGCGGGCGATCGTGCACGCTTTGCACATGCCCATCCGCTATGCCGGTCCTACGGGTGAGCATGGCGTCTTTGCCCCGCCCCGGCGCTGGCGCGAGCTACAGCGCGCCCGGCCCCAGTTGGTCTGCCTGCCGGGCACATTGCCTGGCGATAGCTGCCTCGTGGTGGAAGCGCCGCTGTGGCAGGGATTGGTTGAGTTGTCGCTGTGGATTGAAGCGCTGTGCATCCACGAGTGGTGTCTCTTCACCGAGAGCGTGGCCGGCGTGGACCGCGGGCTGGTCTATCGTCTGCTCACCGACCGGCCTGACAATCGCCGCCCCTTAACGTGGGAGCGCAACCAGGTGGAGTTGCTCATGCTGGAGGGGCATCGCTTTACCTGCCCCTGGAGCGGGGTGTTGCTCACGCCCAGCAGCTACGACCTCGACCACCTGCTGCCGATCAGCGTCTACCCGCTTAACGAGAGCTGGAACCTGGTGCCCGCCGAGCGCCACTTCAACCAGCACATCAAGCGCAACCGGCTGCCCAGCCCCAAGCGGCGGCAGCAGGCGTATCCACACCTGGTCGCCGCCTACAACCACTATCTGGCCTCGCCTGCACTGGAGCCAACGCTGCGCGCCGATGCGGTTGCCCGCTTCAACGGGGCAGTCGATACGGCGGACTTTGCGGCAGCTTTAGCGCAAGCCGCACTCATTTTGCTGGGTACGATGGCGCAGGCGCGCAGCTTGCCAACCTTCTGAGGTGGATGTGATGGCTCGACAACATTATGACAAACTGGTACGCGACCGCATCCCGCAGATTATCGCAGCGTCGGGCCGGCATTATGCAGTCACTGTGCTGGCAGACGATGCCTTCGTTGCAGCCTTGCGCGCCAAGTTGGTGGAGGAGGCGCAGGAGGCAGCAGTAGCTGAACCTGCCGAGCTCGCCGTGGAGTTGGCGGACCTGCTGGAGGTGGTCGAAGCGTTGGCGGCCCAGCATCATGTGACCCTAGAGCAAATCAGGCAGCTACAGGTGCAGCGTCGGCGGGAGCGGGGCGGCTTTGCGCAGCGGCTGAAGCTGCTCTGGGTGGAGTAGATGATCCAGGGACAGCAAGTCCTGCATGGCTGAGCCAGAGCGTGCAACGTCATGCCTGGCCAGCAGCAGGGAGTACCGAACGCTAGATCAGATCATGCGCTAACTGGCTGCAACGTCAATCGTGTGCAAAGCGATGGCGGAAGCGCACCAGCTAACGTATGCGCGGCCGAAGGACGAGGTCCAGATTCTGCTTGTAGATGCCTGTGCGCTGCGAGTCGCGATGGACTCGCAGCGCGGCTATCACTCACGGGGTGTAGCTCATGATCATTGTGTCTCGGGTGCGAGTGCAGCCAGATACGCCTGCCACGCAC
>CAZYQJ010000728.1:0-2980 GCA_964649925.1 uncultured Litorilinea sp. | reverse complement strand
TGCGGGTAGGGTCGCCTCGCTCGTCCAGGCGCAGGGGGCTGTCATCGAAGTCATTGCGCCGGAGGATGTGCCTCCCGTGGCTGTGCAGGCCGCGCCGACGCGGCAGGCGTTGGCGAACCTGTTGATCTGCGCCGCGCAGAGCGCGGACAAAGGCGTCTTGCGCCTGTCGGCTGAAGTGGATGCGGACTTCATCGCCATCCAGATTGCGGCGGTTGGCGACAACGGGAAGCCGCCAGCCCACCTGACGCTGGCGCAAGATCAACTCGTCATTGCCGAAAAGCTAGTGCAGCTATCGGGCGGGCGTATTGCCCAGGTCAGCGGGTCAGCCAGCCACGGGCAGCCGCAGATTCAGATTCACCTGCCCGCGGCGAACAGCATCACGGTGCTTGCCATCGACGACAACCCCGATACCTTGCGGCTGCTCACGCGCTATGTCTCCGGTACCCGTTATCGCCTGGTAACCGTAGAGGACCCGCTGCTGGCCCTGGAGATGGCGCAGACGACGCAGCCCGACATCATCACGATTGACGTGATGCTCCCCGGTATGGACGGTTGGGATCTGCTGGGCCGGTTGCGGGGCGAACCGAACCTGCACCACGTCCCTGTCATCGTCTGCACCATTCTCCCGCAAGACCAACTCGCCTATTCGTTGGGCGCGGACAGCTTTCTCCGCAAGCCGGTAAGCCGTGACGAATTCTTACTCGTGCTGGACCGCGTGCGATTCTCGCTGAGGGCGAAACGCATGACAGATGTGGTCGATCATCGCTAACACCTGCGACGCGGTCATGCCGTGGGCGCTCGTCACAGCCATTTGTTTACTCACAAAGGGCTGGCCGGACGGGTCCTGCGCCGAGATGGCGATCACCGGGATATCGCGCAGCCGGGCATCCCGGTTCTTGGCGGATAAGAACGCAAAGCCATCCATTTCGGGCATCATCAGGTCAAGCAGCACGATATCTGGCCGCTGCGTTTGCAGGAGTTCCAGCCCTTGACGGCCATTGGCGGCGCGCAGCACGGTGTAAGCGGGCCGGGCCGATAAGAGGATGCGCCGGAACAGCCGCTGCACTTCCGGCTCGTCGTCCACGACCAAGACCGTCCGGTTTGGCAGGTCAAGCCCGTCCAGCGTCTGGAGCAGGACTTTCTGCCGGATGGGCTTCACCAGGTAGCCTGCCAGCCCCATTTCTCCGGCCACATCCGCGGTGCCCGGCAGCGAACAGACGATCACCGGCACGCTGGGCGGCAAGCGATTGCCGTGTGCGATTGCGTCCAAGCTGGCGGACACAGAAGCCGCATTGACGATCAGGGCATCGGGCGGAAGATGGCTGCACTGTTCGATGGCCTCATCCAGTTCCCTCACCGCGATGATCTCCACGTCCTGCATATGCCGCTGCAGAAATCGTGTCAGCGAGTCGGCGGTTTCGAGAACGACCAGATGGGGCCGCAGCACGGGCTTGGGCGCGGCGGATGGCCGCGTGCGCGGTTCATAGGGCTGATACGCGTTCAACCACCGCGCCGCAGAGGTGGGGTATGGCTCCGGCAGTAAGGTCGGCAAGGTAAACAAGAAGGTCGCCCCCTTCCCCGCATCGCTCTCGACCCACAGCCTGCCCCCATGTAGTTCGACAAAGGCCTTGCTGATACTCAGCCCCAGACCACTCCCCCCATGCTTGCGGCGCAGCGATCCATCCACCTGCTGGAAAGGCTCAAACAGGCGTGCTGCATCTACGGGTGCAATGCCTGGCCCGGTGTCCTGGACGGCGATGTGGACGTGGTTGGTTTCTTTCCAGGCGCGGACGGTCACGCCGCCTTTTTCGGTAAAGCGGCCCGCGTTGCTCAACAAATTCAGCAGCACTTGCCGCACCCGGATGCGATCCCCAAATACGGGGGAGAGATCCATAGGAACGGACAGCCGCAGATACAGCCCTTTTGAGGTGTACAACGGCTTGACCGCGTCGGCAGCTTCATTGACGATCTCGGCCAGGTTGAGCCGCTCGCGGACCAGGGCCATGCGCTGCGCGTCGATCTGGCTCAGGTCAAGCACGTCGTCGATCAGGCTGGCGAGGTGCTGCCCATTGCGCAGCACGACGTCCAGATCGGCGAGCAGCGCAGGCGGAATTTCACCATACATCTCCGGCGTCTCTACAATCAGTTCGCAAAAGCCCACGATCATGTTGAGCGGGGTGCGCAGTTCATGGCTGACGTTTGCCACAAATTGCTCCTTGGCGCGGCGCGCTTCTTCTGCCACCTCCTGCATGGCGTGCGCTGCCTGTTTGAGTTTGGTCAGCGTGAGGTTGGCTGTGGCGAGATCCGCAAGCGCCTCATGGAGCCGGACTCGGTCATCGCGCGTCCGTTCAAGCTTGCGCTGCCCTTCCTGGTACATCGTCCATGACCATTCCAAGACGCCAACCAGCGGGCGATGCGACAGCCACACCAGCCCAACCGCCGCCCAGACTGCGAAACCGGACGTCACCCGATCCAGCCCATCCCCGGCCAGCATGACAGGCGGCGCTGCTGCCAGGTAGACTGTCGCCGCAGCTGCGGCCATGAGGCCCGCCCGGTCGCCTGCACAGACGGCAGCGAGGCCTACGGGAATCCACAGCAGGTAGATGACCGTAGGCAATGGGCCGACGGCGATCAGTATCAGCAAGACCGCAGTGCACGCGGCGACCAGCGTCCACACCGCCAGGGAATGGCCATACTGATCCAGGATCCAGACTGCCCCGGCCAGCAGGAACAGGCCCAGCCCTGGCAGCGCGATCTGGAGTGGGTCGCGAAAGCGCGGCGCGGCGACGATCAGGGCCGCCCCAACCGCGAGAAAGCCCGGCAAGGCAAAATGAAGGGTCTCGGCCCTCAGGTCTTGCAGGAGTGAAACGATGGAAGAACGTTGCTCTTCTCCCGTCGGAAGGGTAGGATAGGGAGGTGCGGGTTGCATGGTGCCGCGTACTCCTTGTGTATTTGTGGAAAAGCAAGGCGCGGATGAAAG
>CAZYQJ010000727.1:0-2985 GCA_964649925.1 uncultured Litorilinea sp. | reverse complement strand
ACGCCACAAAGGCCTCTATTTGGTCGTCACTGTATCGCAGGCGGCTGCGGATGCGCGGGTAGTGGAGTACCCGGCGCAGTTCGGCTAAGCTGTCGGGCGACACGACAAGCTCCAGTTCGCCGCGCTGGCAGCGCGCCAGGATCTGGGCCGGGGCGCTGTTTGCAGCCACCAGCGCACTGACCAGCACATTGGTATCGAGCACGACGCGCATAGCAGGACGGTCTATCGTTTAGTTGGCAGGTTTTTTGTTTGCGCGCACCTCGTGCACAGCCTCGTCGACAAAGCTGAGCAGTTCGTCTTCGCTCAGGTCGAGGTCCTGGTTCTGCTCCTGTACGTCCCGCACCACCTGATAGGCAGCATCGCGCTGGCGCAAGAACTGTTCAAACAGGGCAAAGGGGATAAGGGCCGCGGCGGGCTTGCCGTTCTTCTCCAAAACCACCGTATCCCCCTGATACTGCACCTTGTCCACGATCTCCCCCAAGCGGCTGCGTACTTCGGTCACGCCGAGTCTGCGGTCCATCCTCGTCTCCCCTCTTTCACACCAACTGAACATCCTGTACACATTGCATGATATGTACAGTCTATCATAGCAGCGGGTCATTCGCAAGGCGCGGCAAACACCAAGGGCACGTCACGGACCGGACGCTATCCGGTTATAGCGGAAGCAAGCTCCTTCCAGCTTACCAGGAGCCGTTCCCGCTCACGCCCTAAGCGCACCAACTACGTTAGCAAGGGTAATCGGGGCAGACATCTTTCATTTGTCTTATAAACGTTCGTTTGCGATACGCCGTGTCAGGCCATCCCCGCGCCCCGCTCTCCTTGCCCACGCGCTGTCTCACAACCCGTTGCACAATCAAGGTCGCGTTGGTTGCGCCGCGACCCGGCTTTTGCTACACTGTCAGCACATCCGTTCTCTGACAGCTTCCAGGAGCCACCCCATGCACGTCGGCTACGCACGCATTTCCACCGAAGACCAAAACCTCGCCCTGCAGCGCGACGCCCTCACCCAGGCGGGCTGCGAACGCATCTTCAGCGATGCGATGAGCGGGGTCAAGGCGGACCGCCCCGGCCTCCACCAAGCCCTCGCCTTTGTGCGCCCCGGCGACACGCTGGTCGTCTGGCGCTTGGACCGCCTGGGCCGCTCGCTCAAGGACCTGATTACACGCGTCGAGGAACTCCAGGAGAAGGGCGTGGCGTTTCGCAGCCTGCATGAGAACATCGACACCGGCAGTCCCAGCGGCAAGCTGCAGTTTCACGTCTTCTCCGCCTTAGCCGAGTTCGAGCGCGAATTGATCCGCGAGCGCACCCTGGCCGGGTTGAGCGCGGCGCGGGCGCGCGGGCGAGTCGGCGGGCGCAAACGCAGCATGACGCCGGAGAAGGTCAAGCTGGCCGCCACGCTGATCCAGGACCCAAGCGTCACGGTCGAGGAGATCTGCCGCACCCTGCGCATCTCGCGCGCTACCCTGTACCGCTACGTGTCGCCCACCGGCAAGGTGCGGCGCGGCAGTTAGTCGCGCTGAGGAGAGGATCGGGAAATGCCCCTGAGCCAGGAACGTTATGAAAAGCTGGATAACGAACTACAGCGTGCCTCAGCCTACTTTGAACGGCTGTCTGCCGAGATGGACCCAGGCCCCGACGCAGGCGCACAGCGCGCGGTCTGGGCTAAGTCACGCGTCATCGCCACCTATATCGAGGAACTGCGCTGGTTGCTGGCGCAGCACGCGGCCGGCCAGCTTACCTAGTGATACTATCGCGCCGACGTAGATCCCGATAGTGCCAAATTCGACTTGACGCACTTCCGCACACTAAGTATACTTGCCACACTTAGCCCATTTAGCACTCAACTCCGATGTCATCAACGACCCTGACCGACTGCAGTCGCTCGAGCAGACAAGATTCTTCCCAGTTTCCCTCTGCCCTTGAAGCGATCTCCCCCTGCAGTCTTTATACGATTCATCTGGTACGCGTACCGGGAATTCCGACCCATAGCAAAGCGGGCTGCAAACCCTTCCATCGTTATCACCCGTTTTACCCAATAGCTTGGCTCATTCCATTGCTCTGAAAGGCTAAGGAATGCCGCGCCCAATCCGCTAACTGTCTCAATCCATTTATCCAAGTCTGTCCGCATCTGTGGATCTTACCCAACTCCGGGTTTTTCAGGTCGCTGCTGTCCCATTGGCAGTCCTGCTCAAGCCGTTTTGTGCTCTCTGCTACAACTCCCCACATCTTTCTCCGAGGAGGAACCATGATGCAACAGATGTTCAGTCGCCGCGATTTCCTGCGTATGTCGGCGCTTGCCGCCTCTGGGGCGTTCCTAGCGGCTTGCCAGCCAGCCACAATTCAGCAAGGGACTGGCGCTGACGCCCCTGCGGCCCAAGCCGTTTCACTCGCCTGGTGGTCATTTGCTCTTGGGCTACCGGCGGAGACCTACCCCCATGGCCAATGGGAGAGTGACCTGGTCGCGGAGTATATGGCAGAAAAGCCCGAAGTTCAGATCGACTATCAAGCGCTCGGCTGGGACTCTCTGGCCAAGGTTCAAACCTCACTTGCCGCAGGCAATCCGCCTAACCTCATCTTGCGCGCTGGGCACAGCATGGCTCTCAGCGCCATGCAATCTGGCAGCGAAATCGAAGTCGAGTTGGAGCAGGATTTGATGGACGATCTGCCCGAAGGATGGTTTGATGGGATGCTGTTCCAGGGCAAGAATTACCTCATCCCCTTCTATGTCCATGCGCAAGGGCCGCTGCTGAATATCTCAATTGCCAAGGAAGTTGGAGCAGAAGATCTCCTACCGGAGGCGCCGTCGCGAGCATGGAGCTTTGACCAGTGGCTAGAGTTGATGAAAGCCTGTACACATACACGCGATGACGGCACACAGACCTATGGCTATGCCATCAAGACCCAAGCCAGCAACCCCTTCGTCCACTGGACCGAATGGCTCACCCTCTGGACTTGGGGCGGAGACACCACATTTTGGGACGAATC